>NZ_DDYV01000036.1:0-333 GCF_002348205.1 Desulfobacter sp. UBA2225
GGTATGCCCGCGATAGGCATCCTCAATCATGGCAGCCATCCCGGCCCCGGAAACCGCCTTGGACAAAATCACTTCGCTTTCGCTTAGGGAAACCACATACAGTTTAAGGATATCACCCACTGAATACTGAAATTCACCATTTTCATCCAGCAGCTCGGACTTATCCATCACACCGTCGGACTTTGTCCCCGTGTCCAGGTAAACTGAATTTTCTCCGATGGAAATGATCTGTCCTTCCACCATATCCCCGGGCTTGAATTCCCGGCCGATTTTTGAATCATAGGCATCAAGCATCTGCTCAAAACTCATCTCATCGATGTTCTGGTCGATGTT
>NZ_DDYV01000036.1:521-12728 GCF_002348205.1 Desulfobacter sp. UBA2225
CACAAAGACACCAAGACACAAAGATTTTATTTTATTTTTTGACCCTTTGTGCCTTTGAGGCTTTGTGCGAGAATAAAATTGCTGAGTTTATTCAGACAGCACTTGGAGCAGATTTCTTGCCATGTCCAGAGTAATACCGGGAAGCGCGGCAAGTTCTTCCGGCGACTGGTTTCGAATATTATCAATACCCTTGAAGGTAGTGAGCAGCAGCTTCTTTTTTTTCGGCCCAATGCCGGGGATACCGTCAAGGGCGGAGAGTTTTCCGCGCTTTTCCCTGCGGGAGCGCTGGAAGGTAACGGCAGACCTGTGGGCCTCATCCCGAATCTGCTCCAACAGAAAAAGGGCCTTGGCAGACTGGGCGGTATTCAAGGGATTGGACCGTCCCGGCAGGTAAACCTTGTCTGCTTTCTCGCCCTTATCCGCATCCTTTTTGGCCAGCCCTGCCAGAGTGAACATCCCCTCCAGCCCCAGTTCCCTGACCACGCTCACGGCCATGGACAACTGTCCTTTACCGCCGTCCACCACCAGCAGGTCCGGCAGGGGCATATCTTCCCGGTCGTGCCGGAACCGGCGGGAGAGCACATGGGTCATATAGGCATAGTCATCCTGCTGGTCAATATCCTTTATAATAAATTTACGGTAGGCATTTCTATCCGGCCTGCCGCCGGTGAACACCACCATAGCCGCCACAGGATCTTTTCCCTGGAGATTGGAGTTGTCAAAGCACTCCATACGTTCGGGCAGCCGGTCCATGCCCAGAAGGCGCTGGAGCATGGTAAGCCCTGCCCGGGCCTCGGCCTCCCTGTCCAAAATTTTTTCAAGTTCGCCCTTTGCGTTAAGCCGGGCCATATCAGCCAGCCGTTTCTTTTCCCCCCGGACCGGATAATGGAAATGTACCCGGTGATCGGCCACCTCATTGAGCCGGGCTTCGGCCCGGACCATATCGTCAGAGGGATGGCTGAACAGGACGGAGCCCGGAATCTGGGCGGCTTTCTCATAATACTGGATCACAAAGGCGGCCAAAACCTCATCCGGCTCCTTGAACCCCAGATCCAAAGGGTAGTAGGCCGTGTTTATGAGATGCCCGGACCTTACCTGCATAACCGTCACCACAGCCAGATCCCGGTCCCAGGCAAGCCCGAGTACATCCCGGTCCTGCCCGTCCGCACTCACCACCACCTGGCGCTCCATGATCCGCTCCACGGCAAAGATGGTGTCCCGGACCTGGGCTGCCTTTTCAAAGGCCTGGGTACTTGCAAATTCCGCCATCTCTATACGCAGTTTCTTAATCACCTCCCGGGTCCGCCCCCTGAGAAACAATACCGCAGCCTTAACCCGGGCCTGGTACTCCCCAGGGTCCACTGCATTGCAACAAAGCCCCAGGCATGCCTTGATCTGATAATTCAGGCAGGGCCGGGACCTGTTTTTAAACTGGGCCTCCCGGCATTTCCGAAGTTTGAAAATCCGCTGGATCTGTTTTAAGGTCTGGTTCACGCTCTTGGAGGAAGAATAGGGCCCGAAATAGAGGGCCTTGTCCTGTTCAATGCGCCGCACCCGCTGGATGGACGGATAAGGTTCATTCATGTCAATGCGCAGCAGCGGATAGTTTTTGCCGTCTTTGAGAAGGACATTATATTTGGGGGAATGTTCTTTGATCAGGTTGGATTCCAGGATAAAGGCCTCCTGGTCGGACTGGGTGACCACCAGGTAAAAATCATCTACCAGGGCCAGAAGCGCTGCGGTCTTGGGCTCGGGCTGGTCCTTTCTCATAAAATATGAGGCCAGCCGTTTTTTTAAATCCTTGGCCTTGCCCACATAAAGAATGTTTCCCTTTTTGTCCCGCATGAGATAAACCCCGGGGGCATGGGGAGCCTGGTCGTATTTTTCCTTTATTTTCTCGGAAATCAATAGCCCAACCGATTTTTATAGAAACTGAAAATGAACGAAAAGTATCAAACTTTTAAATCATTGATGATTCTACCACTTCTTAAGAATAGCACAACTTATTTGTCTTTTCGAAATTCATCTTTGCATTCCCCGCAGACAGGACAGGTCCAGTCTTGGGGAAGGTCTTCAAAGGGAGTGCCGGAGGCAATGCCTTTGTCGGGATCGCCTTTTGCCGGGTCATACACATAGTCACAGGGTCGACATGCGCCTGGGCTCCCGTCACATCCAGGTGCATCATCATACACGTAGCCATTGGGACCGCATACATATTTATCCATATTTTTCTCCTCATTCTATTTTTGTTGGTTTATAAATAAGCGGGTTTTTGCCCATCCCCCCAAAAAGTACGGTGGGATCTTGGAACCCTATGAACCTTACTCTTAATTAGGGTACCACGAACATGGCCCAATGGCCACATAGCTGGATAACGTACCAACTTTTTAATGGAATGCGTATGAAAAAAATCAATAGATTGCTATGTTTTCCGGAATGTAATCACGTGGATGATATCTATTTGGTCTGTGCAATGATAATTTTTATTATTTAAAAGGAAAGGTAAATGAAAGTAAACACCACGACAGCAAAAGCGATCGGCCTGATGATAATTGTACTGTTCCTGTTGAGCAGTGCCGGATTTTTGTCAGCAAAAGAAGGTGAAATATACAAAACCGGATTGCCCGAACTGACAGAAGAAGAACTCCAGTGGCAGAACCAGCATATGCTCAAGGTCAAGAAAATTAAACTGAACAAAATCGGGCTGGAGCGAGTCAACCAGTGGCGGGCAAAAAAGGGGAAAGGCAAAATAGATAAAGACGAAATGGATGTAGCTGCCGTCGGAAACGAACTGGAAGTGGTAACTGGTGCAGCAGCCTCTGTGGATACATCTTCTGCCCTGCCGTCGGCAGACTATCCAGGCGATGTGGACAACAGCCGGTTAAAATATTTTCCTCCCATCCGGAGCCAGGGATCATTGAATTCCTGCGGTGTTTTTAACGGGACCTATTATGCCATGACCCACATGTATGCCATGGCAAACAACCTGGATGCCAAAACCGGCGGCGATTCTTACCGTCTCAGCCCCAAATGGACCTATAATATGGTCAACGGCGGCGGAAACAACGGAACCTGGTATTACTGGGCCTACGAAATCGGACAGAAGCACGGCGCAGCCACCTGGACGGAATTCCCCTATGATTCCGATTACAGGGCCTGGAGCCTGAATCCCGATACCTGGGAACATTCATTGTACCGCAGATTTGACCAGTACGGCATGGTAGTCAACACCCATCTTGACGGCGGTATTGATCAGGTAAAACAGATGCTGGTCAACGGCTATATCCTCAATATTCCGACCTATATTGACTCATGGGTTTACCAAGCCATTGGAGATGATCCCGCCACCAGTGAAGACGATGCCTTTGCCGGTAAAAAATGTGTATCCTGGGTCAACGGCACATCCGGGTACCATGCCATGACCGTGGTGGGATATAATGACAATATCTGGGTGGATATCAATGGAAACAATGCGGTGGATTCCGGGGAAAAAGGGGCTTTCAGGATTGCCAATTCCTGGGGAACCGGGTGGGGCGAGGCCGGTTATGCCTGGATGTCTTATGATGCCTTGAAAAATCCTTCTGCCGTTTCCGGCGGCCCGTCAACGGGCCGGATCTACGGATGGTATCCATCCAGGGCCCACTGGGTCACCGCCAGAACAGGGTATGAGCCCAAAGTAATCGGAAAGTTTACATTAAACCATGCCAGGCGAGACCATCTCCGGATGACCCTGGGCGTTTCCGATATCAACAAGTCCGTCCCTTCCGTCACATGGATCCCGGAGATGATCTATAACCAGGGTGGAGCCTATGCCTTTAACGGAACAACCTCTGCCGTTGATGGTACCTTTGTCCTTGATTTTACGGATCTTCTTCCCTATGCCGACGGACTGTCCACCTGGTACCTGGGAGTCCAGGACGACACTGTGGGGAGTGAAGCCACCCTTTCGACCTTTACCTTGATCGATGTTGCAAACGGCAATCAGGTGGTCCAGAGCATGGACGCGCCGCAAACCGCGGACGGAACTGAGGTTTATGCCGGTGTCGATTATGATACTACCGGTAACAACATTTCCCCCACAGCGGTTGCAGATGCATCAATTTATTCAGGTCCGGCGCCCTTAGTGGTCAATTTTTACGGGGCATCCTCCTATGATGCTGACGGAGATATTTTTTCCTATGACTGGGATTTCGGAGACGGCGCATCCCAGTCCGACCCCCAGGTTACGCATACCTATGATCAACCGGGAATGTATACTGCAACCCTCACGGTAACCGATGAACTCGGTGCAATCGATACCGATTCCGTCAGCATTGAGGTTGTGGCCGATCCCACCAGGCAGGTCTATGTGTCGGATATTCAGGCAACACCGCTTGTGGATGAAACCGGCACAACAACCCGGGTCAGTGTTCAAATCCTGGATAATGATCAGAATCCGGTTGGAGGCGCAAATGTTACGGGACATTGGTCCGAACTGGTTTCAGGGAATGTATCCGGCACAACCTCTGCAAGCGGCATAGTCGAATGGGTGTCCCCCCCCACGACCCAATCCGGGACCATTACCTTTACCGTCGATTCCGTCACGGCATCGGGATACGAGTATGATGCTTCTTTAAATACCCGCGCCTCAGTCGATATAACCGCGGAAGAAAGCAGTAATCAAAACCCGGTGGCCGTGATTCAGGCCGATTCTCTCAGCGGTACGGCACCGTGGACGATTGCCTTTGACGGTAGAGGCTCCTATGATCCCGATGGCAGCCTCACCCGCTATGAGTGGCGTGTAGACGGTTCCGTTGCAAGCTCCGGGACATCCAACACCTTTACCTATGATTTTTCAACCACCGGAACCTATGCGGTTTCCCTGAAGGTGGAAGACAATAACGGAGCCGTTTCCACAGAGGACGAGGTCATTGTGACAATTCAATCCGCATCTGAAAGCCTCCTCATGCATGTTGAATATATTACAGTAACGGTCCAGCAGAGGGGAGTGAATTCCCAGGGGCTTGCAGAGGTACAAATCCTTGACGAGGATGAAAATCCCGTAGCAAACGCGAAGGTCAGTGGTGCCTGGAGCGGTATTGTTGTTAAGGAGGATCAAATCGGAACCACAGACAGTGACGGTATTGCTGCTTTTACGTCACCCAAGACAAAAACATCCGGATCCTTTGAATTCACAGTAGAAAACGTTAGGGCCGATGGCTATATCTATTCCCCGGAAAATAATGTCATGTCATGGGATTTTACTGATACGCCTTAATTCTCTTCTTTTTTAATATGCACCCCTTAGCCCGGACCGTTTCTTCTCTTTTTTCCGGGAAAGGGGTGTTCTGTTTTCAATTTTTTTTAAAACAGTATTCAAAATTCCGGCCTGATCCTTTTTCTGAATACCCTGTAGAACCCGTTTCCAGATGCGGAAGGACAATCCTGACTGTAGTATCGGTCCAATCCACAGCCGGCCGGCACATGCCAAGCTCAACAACCTCAACAAGAGGGTGAAAATTATGTTATAAACCTTTCTTGGGCTATGAAATAAATGCCACATTGTTATGAAACAAATACCACAATCATAGTGATCCTTTGGGGTTTTACATCTCGGACAAATAACACAACCCTCTCTTATCAATTTGAATTTATAGCCTAATTTCGCTATTCTTTTTTTTCGTTCAATCATTGGTTCGATTTTTGCTTTCTAAGGATTCAACAGTCAAAGCCAAACCTGATGAAAGTCAGGGGCGAAAAGCCACGGATCCGAATGAGTAAGGACAGCCGAGTTGCCTTAAAGTTAAAAGCTACGGAGAATCCGGTTTTTGATTTTAGGAATGGCGACTGCTTGACGGGAAGATGCAGGTAATACTTTAATTGACCCTAACAACGAAAAAGAATAAGGGAGAATTATGAAAAAAATTTTAATCTTTTTATCGATAGTCACACTGTTAGCTGTTGTGCCTGCTGCACAAGCTACTAGCTTTCCAGCCACAATAAGATTGACTGAAGATTATCATATCGATCAATCAGAAGTTGATCAGAACGATGACGTAGAAATCCAACTAGATTTTTCTCTTTCAGGGAACACATTAACAGTTGACATATTCAACAACTCAAACACAAACTGGGCGCCAGCATTAACTGGAATAGGATTTGATCTCACTCCTGATGGTGGACAAACGATTACATCACAATGGTCTCTGGTAGCCCAGACGGCAAGTGGTGTGACACAAGACATTTCTTCTTATTGGACGATCACTAGCATTTCTAAAGGCAGTTTTGACTTCGATTATTATCCGACTAGCGACACCAGTAGTAACCCAAAAGATGGTGCCCTTTACAATCCAGGCTTGCTATCAACTCCCTCTCCCGCAGGCTACAGCTTACTGCCTGCAGGAGAAGATTTTTATACTCAAGCAACGCTTACGGTTCTATTTAATGGTGATATCACAGGGATTATTGAGGCAGGTGCAAGACTTCTGAATGTCGGAGCAGGCGGAACGGATAGCCTAAAACTCGTTGGAGCGCCGGTTTATGATCCTACTGATCCCCCTACTGATCCCCCTACTGATCCCCCGGCCGTTCCAGAACCCGGAACCATGATCCTTTTGGGTTTCGGCCTGATTAGTCTGGCTGGCTTCGGTCGCCGTAAAATTAAACAATAAATATTCACGCAGAACATAGTAAACTAACAAGGCCGAAGCGGTAACCCGCTTCGGCCTTGTCTATTCTGGTATCAATGGGAACATGAGTAGCGGGTGATCCGGAGGATGTAAAGGCTTTACCTACGGTGCATTTTACCGGTCCTCCCCACTTTTTTTATGACCCTTATCGTTTTTATCTCCGTCTTTCCTTTTCGCCGGAAGGGCATCTTGTTTTCGTGGTGATATATCGCAATTTTTATGGTGATATTTAACTATTTAAACAAAGACCTGTGATCTCCCCTTTGAAATTTCAATATACATGATGTCTCGTTTAATAAAAATCGTTCGGTGAAACGCTTATAAACAAAGGGTTTCAAGCTTTCATGCATGCAAGGCCTAAACCGTGGCATACATTTTGTCTATTAGTCCTGTCATGTCTAATGACAATTCTCACTATTTAAAAGGAGGCGTGAATGAAAGCAAACCCCACGACAACAAAGGCGATCGGCCTGATGATGATTATACTGTTCCTGTTGAGCAGTGCCGGATTTTTATCAGCAAAAGAACAAGAAATGTACAAAACCGGGCTGCCCGAACTGACGGAAGAAGAACTCCAGTGGCAGAACCAGCATATGCTCAAGGTCAAGAAAGTTAAACTGAACAAAATCGGGCTGGAGCGAGTCAACCAGTGGCGAGCCAAAAAGGGAAAAGGAAAAATAAAGAAAGACAAACCGGATATGGCTGCCGTGGGAAACGATCTGGAAGTGGTCACCGGGGCATCCGCACCTGTTGATTCCTCTTCTGAGCTGCCGTCGGCAGACTACCCAGGGTATGTGGACAACAGCCAGTTAAAATATTTCCCCCCCATCCGGAGCCAGGGTTCATTGAATTCCTGCGGTGTTTTCAGCGGCACCTATTATGCCATGACCCACATGCATGCCATGGCAAACAACCTGGATGCCCAAAACGGCGGAGATGCCATGCGTTTGAGCCCCAAATGGACCTATAATATGGTCAACGGCGGCGGGAATAACGGGACCTGGTATTACTGGGCCTATGAAATTGGCCAGAAACACGGTTCTGCCACCTGGGCGGAATTTCCCTATGATTCGAATTACAGGGCCTGGAACCTGAATCCCAATACCTGGGAAAACGCATTATACCGGCGGTTTGACCAGTACGGGTATGTGTTGAATACCCATCAGAATACAGGTATTGACCAGGTAAAGCAGATGCTGGTCAACGGCTATATCCTCAATATTCCGACCTATATTTACTCATGGCAGTACCAGACCATTGGAAATGACCCCTCTACCAGTGAAGACGATGCCTTTGCCGGTAAAAAATGTGTATCCTGGGTTAATGGCACATCCGGATACCATGCCATGACGGTTGTGGGATATAATGACAATATCTGGGTGGATATCAACGGAAACGGTGTCGTGGATTCCGGGGAAAAAGGTGCTTTCAGAATTGCCAACTCCTGGGGAACCGGCTGGGGTGAAGCCGGCTTTGCCTGGATGTCCTATGATGCATTGAAAAATCCATCTGCTGTGGCCGGAGGGCCGTCAACGGGCCGGATCTACGGATGGTATCCTTCCAGGGCCCACTGGGTAACCGCCAAAACAGGCTACCAGCCAAAGGTTATCGGAAAGTTCAAGTTAAACCACGCCAAACGGGATCATCTCCGGATGACCCTGGGTACCTCAGACCTCAACCAGTCAACGCCTTCCAGCATGTGGATCCCGGAAATGATCTATAACCAGGGCGGCGAATACGGATTTGACGGCACAACCAATGCCGTTGACGGCACCTTTGTCTTTGATTTTACCGATCTGATGCCTTCCGGCGGGGGCCTGGCGACCTGGTATCTGGGGGTACAGGATGATACCGCAGGCAGCGAGGGAACCCTTGGGACCTTTACCCTGATTGATGTTGCAAACGGCAATACAGTGATCGAGAGCCTGGAAGTTCCCCAAACCGTTGACGGTGACCAGGTTTATGCGGGCATTGATTATGATCCTTCCGGTGAAAATCTTCCGCCTTCAGCCCGGGCAGATGCCTCCGTATTTTCAGGATACGCACCGCTTGAGATCAATTTTGATGGGTCATCCTCCTATGACAATGACGGAACAATTGCCTCCTTTTCCTGGGATTTTGGAGACGGTGCATCCCAGTACGGCGCCCAGCCTGTGCATACCTATGATCAGCCGGGAACATATATCGCAACCCTCACGGTAACCGATAATAACGGTGCAACCGATACCGATTCCGTTACGATTCAGATTGATGCGGATCCTTCTAAACAGGTTCATGTGTCGGATATTCAGGCAATACTTGTTGTCGAAGAAACAGGCCAGCAGGCCCGGGTCAGTGTTAAAATTTTGGACAATAACCTGAATCCCATGCCCGGAGCACTGGTTGAAGGGCACTGGTCCGGACTGGTTTCAGGGAATGTGTCCGGCACGACATCTGAAAACGGCATGATCGAATGGGTGTCCGCTGCAACGATTCAATCCGGCACCATCACATTTACTGTGGATACGATTTCTGCATCGGGATATGATTATGACGCTTCTTTAAATACCGTCTCATCCATCAGTATCAAAACCCAGGAAAGCTCTAATCAGAGTCCGGTGGCCGTTATCGACGGCGGTCCAGTCAGCGGTATGGAAGGGGATTCTATTTACTTTGAAGCTAAAAACTCCTATGATCCCGATGCTGGTGATACCCTTTCCTATGAATGGCGGATGGGAGAAGATATCCTCTCATACGGTACATATTTAATTCATGAATTTTCAACCGCCGGTACCTATGAGGTGATTCTGAGGGTGGAAGACGACTGGGGAGCCGTTTCCGAAGACAAAGTTACCGTAACGATTGAATCAGAAAGTGGAAATGACGCTTTTATACACGTTTCCAGTATAGAGATGCGGGTTAGCTATTTGGGGAAAAATTCTGTTGGACTTGCAACGGTGAAAGTCGTTGATCAATATGGGAATCCCATTGAAAACGCCGCTATTACCGGTGTCTGGAGCGGTGTTGTCAGGGCTTCCCAATCCGGAATCACGGCCGGCGACGGTACGGTTATGTTCACCTCACCAAAGACAAAAACATCCGGCGAGTTTGTATTTTCCGTAAATGGTGTAACCGCATCAGGTTATGTATATTCGCCTGATGATAATGTTCTGGAATTGAACTCTATTAATAATTAATAGCCTCATGTCCCGATGGACACAGCAAACATAGAAAGCAATTAGCTGAGAGCCTTCCATGAGAAGGCTCTTATGCTTTAAGTTAAACCCTAAAGTTGATCACCATAGTCACTGAAATCATTTTGCCACGAATTATGGCTGGGCTGTTTTGATCTTTTTCAATTCCCGGATCTTGTCCCTGTATTGTGCGGCCTGCTCAAATTCCAGTTTTTCAGCGGCTTCATTCATTTTTGCCTCAAGGTCCCGGATCACATCGTCCAGATTCAGTTCATCCGCCTCATAGGCTTTGAGTTCCTCATTTACGGCCGCTTCGACCCTATTGGCATTCATGTCGGCCATGGTGTAATCAAAGACATTGATCTTTTTATTGATGGTGGCAGGTGTAATGCCGTGGGCCTGGTTATACATCTTCTGGATCTTTCGACGGCGGCGGGTTTCAGCCAGGGCCTTTTTCATGGAGCCGGTCTCTTTTTCCGCATACATGATAACCCGGCCATAGGCATTACGGGCGGCCCGGCCGAAAATCTGGATAAAGGAACGAAAGGAGCGTAAAAATCCCTCCTTGTCCGCATCGAGAATGGCCACAAGCGACACTTCCGGGATATCCAGGCCTTCTCGCAGCAGATTGATGCCAATGAGCACATCGAACAGGCCCCTTCGCAAATCCTGGATAATATCAATACGCTCCACCGTGCCAATGTCCGAATGCAGGTATTTTACCTTGATTCCCAGATCCGTATAATAGTCGGTAAGGTCCTCTGACATGCGTTTGGTCAGCGTGATCACCAGCACCCGTTCCCGGGCCTCCACCCGTTTGAGGATCTCCTGGTAGAGGTCGTCAACCTGTGTTTTGGCATCCCGGATCTCCACCTGGGGGTCAAGCAGGCCAGTGGGCCTGACAATCTGCTCGGCCACCCGGACACCGGCCGTTTCCAGTTCATAGTCCCCGGGAGTTGCCGACACAAAGAGGGTCCGAGGCACCCGGTCCTTGAACTCCTCGAATTTCAACGGCCGGTTGTCCACGGCAGAGGGCAGACGGAACCCATATTTAACAAGCGTTTCCTTCCTGGAGCGATCCGCCTTGTACATGGCCCCAAGCTGGCTGACCGAAATATGGCTTTCATCAAAAAAGAGTAAAAAATCCTGATCAATATAGTCCAGAAGCGTGGGGGGCGGCTGTCCCGGAGCCCGGCCCGTGAGGTGCCGGGAATAGTTTTCAATGCCGTTGCAATACCCGATCTCCTCCAGCATCTCAAGATCGTACCGGGTGCGCTCCTCCAGGCGCTGGGCCTCCACCAGCAGGTTCTGGTCATTCAAAACGGCCAGCCGCTCCTTAAGTTCGGCCACAATACTTTTCACGGCCTGATTCCGGGTCTTTTTATTGGTGACGTAATGGGAGGCCGGATAGATGGTGATCTGGTCAAACCGTTTGGTCACCATACCTTTCAGGGCATCAATCTCACTGATCTCTTCAATGGTGTCCCCGAAAAAATCAATGCGGAGAGCCTTGTCCTCCTCGTAGGCCGGAAAAATCTCCAGGCGATCCCCCCGAACCCTGAAGGTGCCCCGGTGGAAATCCATGTCATTACGGGTGTACTGGATATCGACAAATTTCCGGATCACATCCTCCCGTGAAATCTCCATATCCCTGTCCAGGGTCACCCGCAGATCCAGGTACTCTTCGGGCGCTCCCAGACCGTAAATACAGGAGACCGATGCCACCACGATCACATCCTTGCGGGCCAGAACGCTCCGGGTAGCCGAGTGCCGCATTTTGTCAATCAATTCATTAATGGAAGAATCCTTCTGGATATAGGTATCCGAAGACGGAATATAGGCTTCGGGCTGGTAATAATCATAATATGAGACAAAATATTCTACGCAATTATCCGGGAACAGCATCTTGAACTCATTGTAAAGCTGGGCCGCCAGGGTCTTGTTGGGCGCAATGACCAGGCTCGGCTTTTCCACTTGATTGATGATATTGGCCATGGTAAAGGTCTTCCCGCTGCCAGTGACGCCAAGGAGCGTCTGATGCCTATGGCCCTTTCTCAGACCTTCCACCAATTGGGCAATAGCCTGGGGCTGGTCCACGGTGGGTCTAAAATCAGAAACGATCTTGAACTCAGGCATAGAGCCTTTTCCCCTCCGGCTCCTACACCTAAAAGTGTATTACGGTTCATCGGTTAAAGCAAGAGATACGCCGGAATTGCATCATAAGGGAGCGTCTGTGCGGCGGCCGGGCGCACGCTCCCGCGTCATTGCCGCAACAGATGTAGGTGGGCCGCTTCAGCCGCCCGCCGCCGACGGGGATCCATTCGGGCAAGAGGGACACGTGGATGCCCGCTTTTGCGGGCATGACG
>NZ_DDYV01000097.1:0-19649 GCF_002348205.1 Desulfobacter sp. UBA2225
GCCCGGCCCATTTTACCTGGATGGATACCAATTTCCCGGCAGGCACCCCCCGCCAGGGATATCCCATTGAGATCCAGGCGTTGTGGTGTCATGCCCTTCAGTTTTTATCCCAGGTTGATGATTTGGACACGCAAGCGCAATGGCAAAAACATGCAGACACGGTAAAACGCGCCATCATGAATCTGTTCTGGCGCGAGAACGATGGTTTTTTCAGCGACTGCCTGCACTGCAATGGACCGGTTGACGCCGGACATGCAATCCCTGATGATGCACTGCGGCCCAATCAGCTGCTGCTGATCACCTTAGGGGTCATCGACGCCCCAAACATCATGGCCCGGGTGGTGGAAACCTGCCGGGAACTTCTGGTGCCGGGCGCCATCAGAAGCCTTGCGGACCGGCCTCTTACCGTGCCGCTATTCATTGAACGAAACGGACAGCATCTGGTAAATCCCCATACCCCCTATGCCAGATATTACCAGGGAGATGAGGACACCCAAAGAAAACCGGCTTACCACAACGGAACAGCCTGGACATGGCAATTTCCGATATTCTGCGAGGCCTGGGCCACAGCCTTCGGCCCTTCGGGTATTCCGGCGGCCCTGGCCTGGCTGGGCAGTTCTCTGCCATTGATGCGCACGGGTGCGGCAGGTTTCGTACCTGAAATCCTTGATGGTAATTTCCCGCACACCCCCAGGGGATGCGATGCCCAGGCCTGGGGATGCAGCGAAATTGCCAGGGTTGCCCATAAACTGAACCGAATTAAGAATAAAACGTAACATTGTCGGTACAAAAAATGTTATATCATCCAAAATCAATTGTTTGCGCCCTGTCAACCCATTACGGACAGTGCCGGCAGCACTCCGAAAATCAGGAAATGGAAGGTTGTTATGCCCACTAGACCAAGAATTCTTATTGTAACCCCTGAAGTCACCTATCTGCCCGAAGATATAAGCCCTGGCGCCGAGGATTACTCAGCCAAGGCCGGAGGTCTGGCAGATGTGTCGGCTGCACTGATCTCCGCATTGTATGATTTAAGCTGCGATGTTCATGTGGCCATACCCGATTACAGGTCGATCTATCATGGCAATGATGAACCAAGGCATCACCGGGAGGTGGAAAAAATCCGCAGGCGCCTGCATGAGGAACGCATTCATTTTGCAGCAGACCGGGTGTTTCTTTACAAAGATGGTGTTTATTCCGGGTATTCGGATAAGGATCTCAAAGTATCCCTGGCTTTCCAGCGCGAGGTGATCAACAACATCATCCCAAGGGTGAATCCGGACATCATCCATTGCAACGACTGGATGACCGGACTGATTCCGGCCATGGCAAGGCGATACGAAATCCCGTGCCTGTTCACCATTCACAACATCCATACCATGACCGCAACCATGGCCACAATTGAGGACAGGGGGATTGATGCGGCAGCCTTCTGGCAGTGGCTCTACTTCAAACATCCGCCCGTTACATACGAGGAGAGTCGGAATACCAACCGGGTGGATTTTCTGGTATCAGGGGTCTTTTCCGCCCATTATGTGAACACGGTAAGTCCCACGTTCCTGCGTGAAATTGTTGAAAACCGCCATCCGTTTGTGGAACCGGATCTTAGAAGAGAGCTAACCCATAAGTGGGAGGCCGAATGCGCCACCGGCATTTTAAATGCGCCTGAGCCAGAATTCAATCCAGCCGTGGATGAAATGGTTCAGTTCAATTACGGGCCCAAGAACCACCGTGACAAGAAAAAACAGAATAAAATTTTTCTGCAAAAATCCGTGGGCCTTGAGATAAATCCCGATGCGCCTATGTTTTTCTGGCCCTCGCGTCTTGATCCTGTGCAAAAGGGATGTTCGCTTCTGGCACAAATCATGTACGATATTATTTCCCGGTACTGGGATACCGGCATTCAGATCGTATCCGTAGCGGACGGGGCGTATCTGAAACACTTCCACGATATTGTTGATTTCCATGGCCTGCACCAGAGAATCAGTATCTGGGGATTCAACGAACAGTTGTCCCACCAGGCGTTCGCTGCCAGTGATTTTATTTTGATGCCATCCTCCTTTGAGCCGTGCGGATTGCCCCAGATGATCGGAGGGATTTACGGCAGCCTGCCCATTGTATTTGACACGGGCGGCCTGCATGACACGGTCAGACAACTGGATGCGGACCATTCAACGGGCAATGGATTTCTTTTCAATGTCCACGATGCCAAAGGACTGAACTGGGCCGTGGACCGCGCCATGGATTTTTTCCGCCTGGATGCGGATGAAAAAGAACAGCAGATTCGAAGAATCATGACCGAATCCGTACTTGAATTCAACCACAGCCGATGCGCTGAAAGCTATATTAAACTATATGAAAAAATGCTCCAAAGACCTTTTCTGGTCTGATCCTTCATGGACAAATGATCCGTATCTGTCACCTTTTAAGCCCATTATCCGGTCACGGTTTGAAAAGGCCCTGGCAGCGGCAGAAAAGCTTAAAAACAAAAGCCCTTGGGCTAAAATAGCCAACTACCATGAATTTTTCGGCCTGCACAAGGATAAAAAAGGCTGGGTGTTCAGGGAATGGGCACCCAATGCAACGGCCATGTTTATCCTCACGCCGGCCAATAACTGGGAAAAACATTCGGCCTGGGAAGTGAAAGGACCGGACCCCAAAGGCATATTTGAGGCCCGGTTCCCTGATGGCTTTTTCCGTCATGAACAGCTTTACCGGCTCAAGGTGGTGTGGGACGGCGGCGAAGGCGACCGTATCCCCACGGCAGCCACCCGGGTCATCCAGGACAGTACCACCTATATTTTTAATGCCCAGGTATGGGCACCGGACCAGCCATACCGGTGGCAGTCAGAAAGCCCCAAATTGTCCACAGGTCCTCTTTTGATCTATGAAGCCCATGCAGGCATGGCCTTGGAAGAAGGCAGGGTCGGTACCTGGCGGGAATTTGCGGACCACATCCTGCCCAAGGTCATTGATGCAGGATACAATACCCTGCAGATGATGGCGATTCAGGAGCACCCCTATTATGGTTCATTTGGGTATCATGTGTCCTCTTTTTTTGCCCCCTCCTCCCGGTTCGGCACCCCGGATGATTTCAAGTATCTGGTGGACAGGGCACATCAGGCCGGCATCCGTGTACTCATGGATATTGTACACTCCCACAGCGTAAAAAATGAGGTAGAGGGTCTTTCACGTTTTGACGGTTCCCTGTACCAGTTTTTCCACGACAATGACAGAGGGGAACATACACTTTGGGATTCCCGGTGTTTTGACTATGGCAAACAAGAGGTACTAATTTTTCTGCTCTCAAATCTAAGGTATTTTCTTGAACAATTCCGGGTGGATGGATTCCGGTTTGACGGCATAACCTCCATGCTGTTTGCCGATCACGGATTAGGACGTGCCTTTACAGGGTACCAGGATTATTTTGGCGATGATGTGGATCAAGATGCCTTAAGTTATCTTTATGCAGCCAGTGACCTGGTGCATGAAATCCATCCAGGTGCGGTAACCATTGCAGAAGATGTGAGCGGATATCCCGGGCTTGCTGCGCCGGCAACCTTATGCGGTACAGGTTTTGATTTCAGGTTTTCCATGGGAGTGCCTGATTACTGGATCAAACTGCTCAAGGAAGTTCGAGACGAAGCGTGGCACATGGGAGGTTTGTGGTATGAACTGACCCGGCACAGGGATGAGGAGCGCACAATCAGTTACGTGGAGTGTCATGACCAGGCCCTGGTGGGGGATCAGACCTTGATGATGCGCCTGATGGGCGCAGAAATCTATACATCCATGGAAAAATCCAACACAAACATCACCACACGTCGGGCCGTAGCCCTTCACAAGATGATACGCCTTGTCACCCTGGCCTGTGCCCACAAAGGGTATCTCAATTTCATGGGCAATGAGTTCGGGCATCCGGAATGGATTGATTTCCCATCCCCTGCCAATGGATATTCCTACCACCACGCCAGACGATTGTGGTCCCTGAAGTATGACAAGAATCTGTATTTCCCGGACCTGTTCGCCTTTGACAAACAGATGATTGCCCTGGCAAAACAAACGCAATTGTTTGCATGGGATTACCCAGCGCTTTTGCATATCCACGAAGATGACAAAATTCTGGCATTTGAGCGGTCCAAGCTTATTTTTGTGTTCAATTTCCACCCGGAACACTCTTTTTCCGACTACCTGATTCATGCGCCGGCAGGCAAATATAAAATGCGCCTGGACACGGATGAATCCAGGTTCGGCGGATTGGGACGTCTGAATCCGGACCAGGTGCATTTTACCAGCCCCATAGGAGATCTGATTGAAAACCGCCATGCCCTGAGCCTTTACCTGCCGAGTCGCTGCGCCCTGGTCCTGGCCCGGGTTTAACCCTATCTTTTAATTTACCACGAAGAAACCGAAGTTTGGCGCTATAATATCTTCGTGAACTTCGTGGTAAAAAACAACCGCAGATGGGTGACTTTACGTCCAAGCTCTACCCCCGAAAAGAACGAATCCCCCAGATCCCGTCCGCATATTCCTGAATAGCCCGGTCACTGGAAAACATCCCGGTGCGGGCAATATTTTTCAAAGACATGGAGAGCCATTTGGCACGGTCTTTATAATCGTTCCCTATCTTGAGTTGGGTTGTAACATAGGACCTGAAATCCGCCAGGTGAAGATAATGTTCCCCATTGCCCATGAGCTGGCTGAAAACAAGTTTGAAGATACCGGGTTCGTCGGAACAAAACAGATTGGAATAAATCGCCTTGAGGACCCGTTTCAGGTCCGGGTCCTCATCGTAAAAGGTTTTGGGCTCATAACTTGGCCGAAACGCCTCCACTTCGTCTACGGTGAGGCCAAAAATATAGATATTCTCACCCCCCACCTGTTCTGCAATCTCTATATTGGCCCCGTCCATGGTCCCTATGGTCAATGCCCCGTTCATGGCAAATTTCATGTTTCCCGTTCCCGAGGCTTCCATACCCGCCGTGGAGATCTGTTCGCTGACGTCTGCAGCCGGAATAATCCTTTCGGCCAGCGTTACGCGGTAGTCCGGCAGAAAGACCACCTTGATCATGTCATGGATATCCGGGTCCTTATTTATCACGTTGGCAACCGAATGGATCAGTTTGATGATCAGTTTGGCAAAGTGGTAACCAGGAGCCGCTTTACCGGAAAAAATAAAGGTCCGGGGATGCCCGATATCCTTACCGTCCTCCTTGATGGAAAGATACAGATGAATGATATGAATCACATTGAGCAACTGGCGCTTGTATTCATGAATCCGCTTGGCGTGGATGTCAAAAATGGATTGGGGATCCACGTTCAGGAACAATTTTTTACGTATTAAAGTGGCCAAAGCCTCTTTGTTGGCCAGCTTGATCTCACCCAGCCGGTCCAGGAATCCCGGATCATTTTCAAAGGTTTCCAATTCCCAAATCCGCGATAAGTCCCCTACCCACCGGCGGCCGATGGCTTCGGTGATAAAATCTGCAAGGCCGGGGTTGCAGGCTGCGATCCACCGCCTGGGAGATACCCCGTTGGTCTTATTGTTGAATCTTTCCGGCCACAACCTGTAAAATTCGGGAACAAGTTGTGTTTTGACCAGATCGGAGTGAACCCTTGCCACTCCGTTTATCGAATGGCTGCCGATAATGGCAAGATTCGCCATGCGAACCTGCTTGACAGGGCCTTCCTGGATGATGGACATCTTTGCAATGCTTTCAATAGTGATATCAGGATCACGCACGGTCAAATATTCCAGGAACCGCTGGTTGATTTCATAGATCAGCTGCATATGCCGGGGGACCACGCGTTCCAGGATACTCACCGGCCAGGTTTCCAGGGCTTCGGGCAGCAGGGTGTGGTTGGTATACCCAAGGGTTTTTTTAGTGATATCCCAGGCCGTTTCCCATTGTATGCCTTTTTCATCCACCAGGATACGCATCAACTCGGCCACCGCCAGAGCCGGATGGGTATCGTTGAGTTGAATGGCCACTTTATTATAAAAATCGTCAAAGGTGTCATAGTTCATTTCATACTTGCGGATAATATCCTTTAAGGAGCAGGCCACAAGAAAATACTCCTGGACCAGCCTAAGTTCTTTTCCCACCTCTTTGGAATCCGACGGATAAAGAATTTTGGAAATGGTCTCGGATTTAATTTTCCGGCCCACGGCTTTAAAATAGTCCCCGTCATTGAATATATCGATATCAAAATCCTCGGACGCCTCAGCCGTGAACAGCCGCAAATAATTAACGGTACGGCCTTCGAAACCGGCAACCAGGATATCATGGGGGCGGCCAATGAGCAGGGACCAGTTGGTCCATGTGGGGTTATATTCCCCGTCTCTATCCACACTGCCCTCTACCCGGCCGTAAATGGGGACCATATATCGCTCTTCTGTTCTGCGAATCAGCCAGGGCGACCTACGGTTGGGCCAGTAATCGGGTTTTTCCTTCTGGTATCCGTTAACAATCACTTGTTTGAACAAGCCGTAATCATAGTTGATCCCGTAACCGAATCCCGGCATATTCAGGCAGGCCAAAGAATCAAGAAAACAAGCAGCCAGACGCCCAAGGCCGCCATTTCCCAGAGCCGGGTCCCGTTCTTCCTCCACCAAAAGATCAAGGTCAATGCCCTTTGTTTCAAGAAATCTTTTACATCGCTTATAAATACCTAAGTTTAACAGATTGTTGTTTAAAAGCCTGCCGATAAGAAATTCTAGAGAGAGGTAATGCAGGCGTTTGACATCATTTTCCTGGTAACGCTTCTGCGTATCATAACTGATATCCATAAGGTACTTGCCAACGGCATAGGAAACGGCGTTCAACTGATCATTTTTTGAAGCGTGCTCAAGTTGCTTGCCCAGAATGTACTTAATGTAATTATTAAAGGAGGTCTCAAAATTTGAAAAATCAAAATATGACATGCGCTGACTCCATACTGGGCCCTGAGGCCGTTAATTGCCAGATAACCCTATATCGTGATAACTGAGTTGTCTTCTCCATGAAAGGGAGAAGGCAGATAAATATCCGCGCTTTCATCATTGATCCAGCGGGTATCATCCACCAGATAACGAAATTGGTAGGAGCGTTCCGGCTCAAGGTCAAGTACCGTAGAAAAATCACCGTTTTTGAGTTTTTTCATGGCCCCGGCCTTTTCATCCCAATTGTTGAAATCACCAACCAGATTCACCGTTTCTGCCGTTCCAATCACTTTTTTCCGTACTTTAAATCTGACTCTGCACACATCTTTGGTTTTAAGATACTGTTTTGTAAACATGACAACCTCCGAAATGATTTTAGATGACATATCACATTGAAAGCTAAGATAACGTATTTATTCTAATTTTTTAAAATCGCAGTGTCAACAGTTTGTATTTAAATCCTGATTTGATCCTTTTACTTTTTAAATTCTGGGCCCTTAATTAAACCATTGCTGCGTTTTCATATTACATCAAATCCGGCAGTGAATGGGAAACAAGCGCCTTGATCACGGCCAATGTTTCTATTATATAGATACGGATTGATCAACATGCTGCGAAGGAGCGACAATATCATGACATTGGTAGACGGGAGCCTGGATGAACTTGAAATTCAGATTATACTCGCACTTCAGGAAGATGCCCGCAAATCATATAAAAGTATTGCTAAAGACCTGGGTGTGGCCGAAGGCACAGTGAGCAACCGGGTCAACCGACTGATCCAGCAGGGCATTCTCAAGCTTGAAGCCCGGGTCAACCCCTTTGCCATGTCCAATAAAGTGGCGGCCATTCTCGGCATAAAGATCAAGCGCAGCCACCATGCCAAGGCCGTTAAGGAAATCATGGCTCTCTCCAATGTCAACGCCGTATGGGTCTCCACAGGGAAATATGATATTTTTGTTGAGGTACTGGCCGATTCAATCAAGGAACTCAATGTTTTTATATTTGAAGAGGGGTTGAGCAATATTGAGGGGGTAGAGGCCACTGAAACGCATATCATGCTTCACTCGGATTCCAAATTTTTTAAAATCTCCCCGTCTTAAGGGATGCGGAAAGGGAAGAACAAAATCACTGGCCCCAGGAGCAGACCGTGGGTATACACATTGACGTCAGCCATGAAGCGGCAACGCCCCCGGGCCTGAAAATCAAGGTTACCGTTGAATTAACAGAAGTCAAAGGGAAAAAACTGGTCTTTAATGTAGAAGCACATGATGCTCCTTTTTATCAGGACATGTTGTCCCAGAATGATCGACTCTGGTCCTCCATGGTTGTGCCGGAGGAATGGGTATTGTTGTCTTCCTGACGGAAATTGCGGGAAAAATTCCGGCCCTGGGGTTGCGATCCCACGAGCCGGGCCACACGGTCTTCAATGGGCGGATGGGTGGAGAACAGATTCATCATCTGCTTTCCGGTCAAGGGATTGACAATAAACATATGCACGGTTGCGGGGCTGGCATCAACCTGAGTCCGGCTACGGCTGAAGCCCCCCAGCTTTGACAACGCTGATGCCAGGCCATGGGGATTTCCAGTAATACTTGCGGCCGTTGCATCTGCCAGGTATTCCCTGGATCTGGACACGGCCATCTGAACGATCATTGCGGCAATGGGGGCCACTATGGAGACCACAAGCACACCAATAATTCCAAGGCCGCCCTCGTCATCATCTCTGCCGCCGAAAAAAGCTGAAAACCTGGCAATCGAGGCAATCCACATGATGGCTCCGGCCAGGGTAGCCACAATTGTAGAAATAAGGATGTCGCGGTTTTTTACATGCCCCAGCTCATGGGCCAGCACCCCTTCAAGCTCATCCTGATTCATCATGTTCATCAGCCCCTGGGTCACGGCGACAACAGCGTGTTCCGGGTTCCGGCCCGTGGCAAAAGCATTGGGCGCTGATTCGGGAATAAGATAAATCTTGGGCATGGGCAAACCCGCCTGACGGGCAAGACGGGCCACGGTATCAAACAGGCCCGGGGCCTGGGACCGCTCCAGGGGGTGAGCCCGGTACATTTTTAAAACCACCTTGTCGGAATACCAATAACTAAAAACATTCATGGCACCGGCAAAAATCAGGGCAATAAACATGCCGGTCTGTCCTGCCAAAAGATATCCGAGCACCAGAAACAAACCGGTCATCATGATCAGCAGCATGCCGGTCTTAAACTGATTTGCCATATTTTTCCTCCACACTGATAATTTATATATTCACTTACACGCTTTTATTTCCACAACACAAAAAGAATATAAATCCCACGGTAAAAAAATCAACCAATATGCACGAATCATTAATCAATATAATCAGCATAATGTTTCTTCAAACATTCTGGACAGAGACCATGACTTAAAATAGCTTCTCAATGTTAATCAAGATATGTTTCCAAGTGGTTCCAATACCCTTTGTCATAATGAAATTAAAACTGTCTTTTTTTTGAAGGCTTGTTGTGCGGAGAAGGAGCTGTTAGGATGGTTCTCAGGAAAACTGATATGGTTGTTGATCTTAATCTTATTCGGGAGGTTATATGCAAACGGAGCTTAACGGTATTAAATTAGCTTATGATGAAGCAGGGGACGGTCCCGCAGTATTGTTGATTCACGGATTTCCTCTTTGCCGTCAAATGTGGCGCCCCCAGGCGAAGGCTTTGGCCGCAGCCGGTTTCCGGGCTCTCACTCCCGACCTGAGGGGGTTCGGGGAGAGTGAGTCGGGCACCCAGGTCGGTTCGACGGATCTGTTGGCCGATGATCTGATCGCGCTGCTGGATTATCTCGGTATCGAAAAAGCCGTGGTCGGCGGCATGTCTATGGGCGGGTATGTGATGCTCAACTTACTGGCCCGTTATCCTCAACGATTTTCCGCTGCCTGTTTTATCGTCACCCGTGCTGACGCCGACGATGAAACCGCCCGAGGCAAGCGCAACCATCTGATCGCCGAGATTAAAGCAGGTCGGCCGGAAGCGGTGTCAAATGCTTTTACCCCGCTTCTTTTCGCGGACGGGACTGTTGCTGCCCATCCTGAGTTGGTAGAGGAGGTGCGGGGCTGGATGGCGGCGACCTCTGCCTCCGGTCTGGTTTTGGGGTTAGAGGCGATTCGGGATCGGGGCGATTCATCGTCGTTGCTGCCTCAGCTGAGTATCCCGGTATTGGTCATCAGCGCCCTCGAGGATAAGGCGATTCCGCCGGAAAAATCAACGGATTTGGCCGAGCGGATTCCCGGCGCGCAACTTTGCATGTTGTCCGCTGCCGGTCATATGGCAAACATTGAGCAATCGGAAGCATTTAATGCTGCGCTACTTGATTTCTTATGAGACAACAAATGTCAGGGCAAAGCGGCAGTCTACTACAGAGGCAATCTTGATACCTTGAAGCAGAAATCCTCATGACGTCTGCAAAAATGGGTTGAGATTCAATCCAAAAGGCAGCCGCAACTATCCTACCATCTTTACACACAGGACATTTGCCGGGCTTTTTGTACTTTTTTTTTCTGTTTTTGAATTGAAACCCACATTTGCCGGCAGTGGCAGGGCTCCATCAGAATTTTTTCTTTTGGAGCCGAACTGTTTTTTTCAGAGATAAACAACAGGTGGTTCCAGAAAACATGATCAGCTCCCGTGACCGATTTATAGGTTGGGATCGGCCGACTCGCGGCAGAAATCTGCATCTTCTGAATCTGTTAATTTATTGATCTCCAATAAAAAAAGGACGAAATTGAGATTCAGGTAACTGAGCTGCTGCTTTAATCTGCTCCAGAATTTTGCTTTGCGATTCAGGTAATCTGCCGTGAAGATCAATATAATTTGTGTAATGATCACTGGCTAAATACGAAGTCACCTTTAACTGTCGCACTAACCGTTGGGTTTCTTTTATAATACCATGTGGGCCCAGCATTTTAAATTTGCCGGACTCAATTTCATCCAAAATAGGCGTGTTGGTTTTCGGGACAAACGTTCTAAGCCTGATGAAGTCAGGATTTATCTGGTTGAGCGCATTTGCCGTTGAGTCTGCATGCGAATCCGTTAAAACCTCGCCTCCCAATCCCAATACAACATAGAGACTTAATTCTATTCCAGCGGCAACGACCCATTGACCTGCCTCAATCTGGCGTTTGGCATCTACTCCTTTTTTCACATGGCGCAGAACATCATCATTGCCGGATTCAAGACCGACATGGATACGATTTAACCCGGCCTCTGCCAATTGATTTAGACCATCCCTTCCTTTTTTATGGATATATTGTGACGAGCCGTAGACAGTTATCCTTTCTAAGTGAGGAAAAACTTTGCGCGCATAGATACAGATCGCAGCCAAGTCATCTGTTTTCATCGCAATGGTATTTCCTGCCGGGAAAAAAAGGGTTTTGACGTTAGATCCATAACTCTTGGATGCAGAATCCATATCCTCCATAATGTCTGGAACAGGCCTGATCCTAAAACGTGGGCCATTTTTATAAATCATACAAAAAGTGCATTTATTGTGAGGACATCCGACCGTGGCTTGAATTAAAAGAGAATCTGCTTCACTGGGTGGACGATATATGGGGCCTTCATATCTCATGCTGTTTTTTTGACACTTTCTCAGAAAAAATACAACAGTGAAACTACAATCATCCTATTTCACTTTCAGTCGCTGCCGCTATTTAGAGACTCGGCAACCTTGAAGCGTTTAGAAATTTTTAAGGACAAATTTTCTGTTTATAGCCGGACTATTGACAAAAAAATTGGGGGAAGAAGAGATGAAAACCGAGATGGCCCTCACTTCAAAAATCAATTATGGTTGAACTACTGTCCTGCTGGCTATATTATTGTGGAGATAATGACAACGGGGAGGGAATAAATGGGATTGTCTTTACAGGATCAGCTCCTGAAAGCCGGGATAGCTGATAAAAAGCAGGCCAACAAAGCCAACAAAGAGAAACGGGGTCAGCGGGAAAAAAATAAAGGCAATAACAAGACGCCTGAAATCAACAAAACCCGTCAAGAGCAGTTAGCTCAGGCCAAACGAAGCCGGGAACTCAACCGCGAGTCCAACCGGGAAAAAGAAAAACAAGAGAAATTGGCTCAGGTCAAGCAGTTAATAGAGGAAAACCACCTGGACCTGAGGAAGTACGAAAATCCATACTATTTCAAGGTCGGCAATAAGATAAAAAAACTCTACGTTAACGATGAAATCACCAAAAAACTTGGCCGGGGAGAGCTTGCTATTGTGACGCTGCATAATGTCTACGAAATAGTTCCGGCTAAAGTTGCCCGGAAAATAGCAGACCGTGACCCAGATGCTTTGGTGCTACTTCATAAGCCGGAAGAAGAATCATAGACAAAGTATTCACGCGTAAAAAATTCGGATAAAATAATGACTCTATTTAGAACCGATTATGACAAATGTGACAAGACAAAAATGGTGTGGCAGTATTTAGGACCCGCTCCTAAGCCTGGGAATAATCTATTTCCCTTGACAAAAACGCAGGTTTCCATTCTACATGGATCTCACCTGCTGCTGATAAGAATGAAAAGAGATCTATGGCACAGCTGATAAGCCGGATGCTTGCCCGTAAAAATACTGTGCTGTTTTTGTCCGTTCTGATTGCTGTTCCCTTTCTGATCCGGATTCCTGACCTTAGAATTGTTGAAAATGTCGATTATTTCGCTAATGAAAATCACCGGGATGTCATTTTTTACAAGGAGTTAAAATCAATTTTTGGCAATGACGAATTTTTCATTGTCGCTTTTAAAAAACAGAATCTTTTTACGGCTGCCAATCTGGGCTTATTAAAATCAATCACCAATGACCTGGCCGGCATTGACGGTATACGGGAGATTAAAAGTCTTGCCAATGTTAGCGAAACCATTGGTGAAGAAGATAATGTTGTCATCCGCCAGTTTCTGGAAACCATCCCTGAAGAGCCCCATCTTCTTGAAAAATTAAGGCAGCGGGCAAGCCAGAACCCTTTATACCTGAAAAACCTGTTGTCTTCGGACGGAAACACAGCAGCCATCGTGATCTTTATCCATAACCAACCCGATAATTCAGGGTTTAGAAACCGGATCATTGCGGGAACCCGGGTCGTACTTGAACGGTATAAGGATAAAACCGGCCCTGTCCATATTGCCGGATGGACCGTGACCAATACCGTGCTTGCCCGGTATATGAAACAGGATCTCGCCGTCTTTATTCCGGTCTCTTATGGCTTCATTGCCCTGGCCGTGTTTCTATTTTTCAGAAATATCCGTTTGACACTGGTTGCCATGGTCTATACATCCCTTTGTGTGGGATGCACCATGGGACTGTTTCCCATGCTGGATATTACGCTGAACAATGTCACTACCATGGTGCCGCCGGTGGTCATGGCCTTGGCCCTTTGCGATACGGTCCATATTTTTTCTCACCTGATCCGACACCGGTATGATCCTCATCATAAGGTGGAAAAGGTCTATGCGAAAGTTCTTTTAGAGCTGATCCGTCCCTGTTTTTTGACCACCTTGACGACTTTTATCGGTTTTTTATCTTTGTACGTGAGTGATATCCCGCCGATCAGGGAATTTGCTATTGTCTCCTCAATGGGCATCCTGTTTGAATTTTGTTTCGCGTTTACCTTTATACCGGCGTTCATGCTTTTGTTTAATCAACAAAAAATTGTCGGAATCCATAACCGATACCCCTCGGACCGACTCAATCTCCCCGGTTTTTTCTCACACCTGTCAGAATCGATATTCAGGCATTACCGCATGATCCTTACTACCGGTATCCTCCTGATCCTTGTGTCAATATGGCTGGCGTCAACCATTACTGTGGATACCAACCTTCTGGCATATTTCCGTTCAGACAGCCCGGTGTACCAATCTACCCGGTTTGTGGAAAAGGAGCTTGCCGGTACCAATACCATTGATATATCTTTTAAGGCCGTTGAGCCGGATGCATTTAAGCAGCCTGAAACCCTGGAAGTTATCCAGACCCTGCAGCTGCATATTGCCCGCATGGCAGGCGTGGACAACACACTCTCCCTTGTTGATTTTATAAAAGACCTGAACCGCTGCTTTCATAATAACGCGCCGGAGTTCTACCGGATTCCTAAAAACGCAAACCTGATCTCCCAGCTATTGTTGATCTGCAATCCCGACGACATTCAAAATTTAATAAACCCATCCTTTGATCATGCGCGAATGTCCGTCAGGATAGGCCTTCACTCCACCCGGGATCAGGCTGAACTCATCAAACTGATCAAAAATCAGACGCAAACCATGGATACCAGAGGCCTGCAAATACAAATTTCCGGCCTGGTTCTGCAGGAGGTCAATACCATCAGCGCCCTGGTCCGCGGTCAGGTGTTAAGCCTGACCATAACGGCAGTTATTATTATACTGATCATATTTTTTGTACTCAGATCCTTTCCCCTTGGGATGCTGAGTATTCTTCCCAACCTGTTTCCCATTGTACTGAATTTCGGCATCATGGGGTTGTTCAACATCCCTTTAAATACGGCAACCGCACTCATTTCAACGATTGCTGTGTCTATTGCCGTAGACGATACCATCCATTTTCTCACGGAATTTAAGACCCATCTGGTCTGGGGTGCGGATATCAGGCAGGCTGTTTTTAACACACTCCAGGTAAAGGGCCGGGCCATTATTCTGTCTTCATTAATCCTTGCCATGGGATTCGGCGTGATGGTGTTCAGCAGGTTCGTACCCACCATGCATTTTGGCGCGTTAAGCGCCGTGATCATGATCTTTGCCCTTTTAGGAGACACCTTGCTCCTACCGGCGTCCGCCATCATCTTCTCATCTCGCCTTTGTATCAGATCTCCGGAGCAGCGCCTTCATGGTTGAGCCGTCATCAAATATGGACACCTCAAACCAACAGATTGTTGTATTCAGTGATGCCCATGTTTCAAAAAGCTGGAATCACATTGCTCAATGCCTGGGACAAGCACCCGGCCACAAGACTCCTTTCCTGAACCCCAACAGGGAATTGAACCGGTTCATTGACTGGATCAACCGAAGTCCGCATGTAAAAGCGGTCATTAACAACGGGGATTCAATTGATTATTATTTTAGCGACTTTCTTTGCCTTGTCGACCTGTTTAAAAACAGGCCTCATAATAGGCGACCTTCAAATATGGATCTGTTCAACCAGATGATCTACCGTCTGAAAAAGCCGTACCACGCTATTCCAGGAAACCATGATTACCGCAGGGAAGCATATAACTATGCCATTTGGGGAACAAATCATATCAATCTTCCCAAATCGCTCAGAAACAAACACAAACACGATATCGGTCACCATGCATTCAGAGGACTATGGGAACTGTCATCCATCATGGTCAATAAAAAAGGGCACGGTTTTGATACATTACACCGCGGCATCAGAACAAGCCAGGGTTTGACCATAGGAAATTATCACTGCATTTTCATGGACAGTGGTTGTGATGCGTTTGCACGAGCCATTAACTGGCTGAAATATATCAGGCAGGTGGTAGGTGCCCGTATGATTTCCTATGATTCAGAAGGATTTGACAACGAGGAACTCAAAATCCTGCAAGGAATGCTGTCAACGTGTGACAGCCAGGATATTCTTCTGTTTCAGCATACCCCGCTGATCAATCCGAAAAAAAGCCGGCTCGGAAAGACATACCAGCTTTCCATTGATACCTTTGACCGGCTCAGAAGGGAACAAAAACTATGTTACAGCACCATTCTCAATAACGGCGGCGGGCTGTTAAAGACCTTGAGGGATAGCCGGAAAAATATCTCCCTTGTGTCATCCCATACCCATACGGCCAGATATTTTCTGATTGAAAAATCAAGTCTCAAGGCAACGGAGGTCTCAAATCCCGAATTCAACGCACACCGATCCGATCCAGGGCTCATCAAGCATCTGACAACCCTGCCCCTGGGGCATATCAACCCGAAAGACGATGGAAACCGGACCGGATTTCTAAAGATTTCACCTGCAGGATTCAAGGAGCATATCCTGCACTCCTTTGGGGGGTGATAATTCTATTGACATGTATTAAGCATCATAGCATCATGAGGATTTGTTTTGATTCCAGTGATATTAGAATATTTCGCAGCATATGAATTTTATTGAAACAGGGGAGCACTGATGGCGCGAGAACCCGGGATGACCATGGGACTTGATATCGGGTCTGCATTTGTGAAATTAGTTATCCTTGATGAATATGCAAAACCCGTATTGGAAAAAAGCCTGCCCCATCAGGGCGACATCTTGAAAACAACCCGGGAATTGACCCAATACCATATAGTGCCCAATCAGACATTGTCCCTGGCCGTTATCGGGAGATATGCCGGGCCTGTTGCCCGTTTGATGGGCATCCAGGTCGAAAATGAGTTAACGGCCATCCTCTGTGCTGTCAGTAAAAAAATCGGATCAATCCATCAGATCATCAATATCGGCAGCAGTTCTCTTTCCCTGATTCAACTGGATACTACAGGCCGGCTGGTTGACTATCAGACCAACACCCTGTGTGCTGCAGGAACCGGCTCTTTCCTGGACGAACAGGCTGTTCGCATGGGCATCAGCGCGAGTGATGCTGCAAAATTCCCCTTCATTGCTGATCCGCCCTCAATGGCAACCCGTTGCGCCGTATTTGCCAAAAGTGATCTTATTCACAGACAGCAGGAAGGATATCCGCCGGCGGACATGTGGAACGGTATCTGCAAAAGCATAGCCCGCACCATCATCTCCACCCTGTTTAAAGGAAAGAAACCGGTTGGAAAGACCGCGGTAATCGGCGGGGTGGCTCAAAATCCCCATGTCATGCACTGGCTGGGACAGGAATTATCAGACCATGGGATGGTTTATGTGGACAATCCCCAGGAAATCGGTGCCCATGGCGCGGCTTTGCTGGCAAAACCGGTCAGCAAAGCCATTGACTGGTCTAAAGATACTCAAGGCATTCAGCCGCCACTCCAGGGGACCCGGCCGCCTCTGGTGATTGAACGTTCCGTTTATCCGACTTTCAAGGTTGAATACGGGTATACGGACAGGGACGGCAATGACGTCAGAATTACCAGATGGCCGGACAACGGTCAGCTGCGCGGTTTTCTTGGGATAGATGTCGGTTCCACCTCCACCAAGCTGGTGATGATTGACCGGAACGAAAACGTGATTCTGGACATTTACAGAAAAACCGGCAGCAACCCTATAAAAGCAACGGCAAAACTCTTTTCTGCCCTGCGTGAACTGGTGGAGCGACGGAAAGGATCCATTGAAATCTTAGGCGCAGGCACCACCGGATCCGGCCGGAAACTGGTGGGGATGGTTATCAAGGCAGATAACATCACCAACGAAATCACCGCCCACCTCAAAGGGGCAATGAAGGTTGACCCCGAGATTGATACAATTTTCGAGATCGGGGGACAGGATTCAAAATACATTCATGCCGTAAATGGGCATCTTTACGAGATGAACATGAATTACGTCTGCGCGGCCGGCACGGGTTCCTTTATTGAAGAGGTCAGTCACAAGACCGGACTCGATCTTCGTTCCATCGGCGACCGGGTGGTTGGCGTAAGGGCGCCTGTCACATCAGACAGATGTACGGTTTTTATGGGACAGGATATTACAAGGCTTATTCAACAAGGGTTTTCACCCACCGAGGTCATGGGCGGCATCCTCTATTCTGTGGCCCAGAACTATCTGAATAAGGTTGTCGGCAACCGGTACTGCTCGACAAAAAAGATACTTTTCCAGGGTGCAACAGCAAAAAACAAGGGGCTGGTGGCGGCATTTGAAGCCCTCTTGAACACCAGGATCGTAGTGTCTCCCTACTGTCATGTCATGGGAAGCTTAGGGGTTGCTATTTTAACCAAACAGGAGATGGAGCAGCGAGGCTGCCCATCTCAATTCACCGGTCTGCGGTTTTCTGAAAAAGATGTCTTTTTGACCTCTGATACCTGCCGGTTATGTACCAATAACTGCAATATTAGCCATTTACGCATGAAAGGTTCAGAAAAAACCCAAGCCTGGGGATATCTGTGCGGCAGGGAAAGCAACGATATCAAGGCCAAAACGAATGCGGAATTCAGATTTTTCAGACAGCGCGAGCATATCTGGAAAACCATCGGAAACGACCCTCAGTTGCCCGAAGATGCGCCAGTAATACATTTGCCCAATGCGCTGCTGAGTTACAGTTATTATCCGTTCTGGCAGCGTTTTTTTGCCGCACTGGGTTACAGGCTCGTTCTTTCCAGGCCCACCTCACCCCAGATTATCCGGATGGCTGCAAACTGGGTGGGTGCAGACTATTGTCAACCGGTCAAATTGGCCCATGGACATATCCAGTATCTGCTGACCAGGCAACATGCGAATCGGGTATTTGTACCTTGCAGCATCAGTGAACGAAATATAACGCACAAAAGCAGCCAGGCCTATTTCTGCCCATACAATATGGCCCTGCCCGGACTGATACGATCGGCATTTCACATGAACGGCCTGGACACCGATCGACTGCTGACCGCCACTATCGATTTCAGATGGGATAAAAAAACCGCGATTGACCGCCTGGTTTCAGATATCGGGCACACTTTGAAAAAAAGCAAAAATCAGATAAGCCTGGCCTGGGAGAAGGCTTGGGAAGCCAAACACGCGTTTGAAACAGCCGTGAATAAAGCCGGGCAACACGCGATGACTCAAATCAACTCGGATAGTGCCCCGGCGATTGTCATCCTTGGACGGCCCTATAACGTCTTTGATGCCGGCGCCAACCTGTCACTGCCGGAAAAGCTCTCCGCGCTGGGCTTTACGGTTCTGCCCCTGGAATACCTGAATCTGGATGAGGAAGATTTAGGCAAAGAGTTCAACAATATGTTCTGGAATGAAGGCAGAAAGATATTGGAGGCAGCCCGGATCATTGCCCGTACACCCAATCTGTTTGCAGTGTATTTGAATAATTTTGGCTGCGGTCCGGATTCTTTCATTCAGACATATGTTGAAGAAATCATGGGGGATAAGCCCATGCTCACCCTGGAGATGGATGAACATGGGGCAGACACAGGATATATGACCCGCCTTGAAGCCTTTGCCGATGTTCTGGCAGCCAACCAGATCCGACAGGTGCCAAGGTATGTCCTTAACCTACCGGATAACTCTCCGGATGCGATCAGGCACAGAACCTTATGGATCTCCCGCATGGGTGAAGCCCATCCTGAGATGATTGCAGCCATTTTCCGGAATTCAGGCATCCGTGCAGAAGTCTTGCCCATGGAAAACAATCATTCATTTCTCTTAGGTCGATCCCTGACCCGCGGCGGTGAGTGTGCGCCCTATCCGGCAACCATCGGTGCATTAATGGCAATGCTTAAGGATAAAGGAGAAGACACAACCCGCGGACACGCACTGTTTATGCCCACGGCCAGCGGCCCGTGTCGTTTCGGCCAGTATTGCCTGCTGGACAGGATCGTTTTGAACAGGATGGGATACACAGATATCCCCATCGTATCATGGAGCAGCGTGGACAATTATCAGTATATGAGCGATAATATCCGCCGAAAGATGTGGCTGGGGACGGTGATCAGCGACATCCTGTTTAAAATACGCTGCCGGATCAAACCCTATGAAAGAAAAGAGGGGCAGACTGAAGCCACGTATCAAAAACATGCCCGGAATCTGGTCCACGCCTTTGAAAACGGGCTTGATATTAAAAAAATGATGAAAAAGG
>NZ_DDYV01000195.1:0-11764 GCF_002348205.1 Desulfobacter sp. UBA2225
ACCCTGGAAAACACCTCAAGGTTTGCCAAGGGAGAACCCACAGGCCCCATGAGTGTCTTTCACCTCTTTGACCAGCCTTTGATCATCAGTGACCAGTATGAGGGATATATGGGGTGCCTTGTACTCCCGGAACAGGTTGTGGAAAATGCAGCCTACAAATCCGTCCTGGTCAATTATTTTACCCCGCGTTATATGGTCATGGATGCCATTCAGGAGACCTTTGACGGCATTAAGGCCGAAAATGTTCATGTCTGGACCCTTACCGGAAACACCCGCCGGGAAAGAATCGAAAAAATCTGGGATCAGTGGCGGGATACCGGTGCACATCTTATTGATGAAAACTGGATTCTGCCGACAGGGATAGCGCCGTTCACCGATTCAGGTACCTATGCGCCGACCTTTGCGGTCAAGCCCTGGACCGATGACAAGGGTGACATTCACCTGCTGGTGGTGGACGGATATGCCGCTTCAGCCGAAGCCATGCAGGCGGCCAGCCTGTCCGGCATTCTGGGCCTGGATGTATCCCTTGCCGTACTCTCCTCAAAATTCAAGCTGCCCTATGACAAGGATGCAGCGGCCATGAAGCTTGACCCTCAAGACAACAATTTTGCCACAAGACTTGAACAGGATCTGTTTNNAAATGATTGAAATTTACCGAAACAGTATCGTGGAAGCTAAAAACGCCGGCATCCCATTAAAACCGCGCACCATCAATGCAAGCGATCTGATTGCCGCAAAAAAATGGCAGACCCTGGCCGTGTCGGGATATATGCTGACGGATCCTTACAGTGGTGCCCAAGGCGTAAAACAGATCAGCGAGGACACCTGGGAAGTCACGGTTCGGGTCACTTCAGAGTTCGGGGACAAGGCCATCACCTTTGCCCTTCGCCTGTTAGAGCCCATACAGCAGAGCAAGCTGATTTTCTCGCCGCTGCTCAACCGGTTTTTCAAGGGAGAGGATTTCAGAACCCGGGCCGTTAAAATTTCAGACTCAGGCAGGATTCGCAACGAACTTCAGACACTTTGCACCGAAGCCCTGGAATATTTTGGAGATAAGATGGTGCTACGCTTTGACAAAATTACGCCGACGACCATTTCCGCCGACGAGCAGGAGATACTCAAACAGATTCTGGCCTGGTACAAGGAAAACTATCCCATCTGGTTTGAGTGGCTTGAACTGTCGGTATAACCCGAATTTTTTATATTTTTGCATGCTTTTCACGATTCATCCGCTGAATGCTTGAAATGGCGTGTTCCTTAACATTGGCAATGTGTCCGGCCAGCACGGACCGGGCACCTTCAAGGTTGCCTGCGGCGATATCATCATACAGCCGGATATGCGCGGCATCCACCATTTCCATGGGGGTGACGAAAAGAATGTTGCCCCGGTATTTCAGGTAGAGCAGATCAAACAGGTCCTTTAAACAAGCCACCCTTATCCGGTTGCCGGACAGTTCTGCCAGGGTCATGTGAAATTCCATGTCTTTGAGCAGTCGATCTTTTAAAAAAATATCCCGAACCGCATCCAAGTGATTGTCCAGGGCCTTCTTTAATTTTTTAAGTTTTGTCCTGGTCATGCCCGTAATGGTATCCGGCAGCAGTGAAACTTCAATGAGTTCCCTGAAATCATAAATTTCGATCACCTCTGAAAGGCTGATGTTTTCCGTATAATATCCCCGGTTGGGTTCATGTCGAACCAGGCCCTGGATCTCAAGGCGCTTCAGGGCCTGAATCACCGGAGTGGTACTCATGTTCAGGCGTTTGGCCAGATCTCCGTAAGACATTTTCTGGCCCGGGACGATTTCGTTTAAAAAAAACATACGCCGGATACCGTTGTATGCCTCCTGAGTGAAATCATCTTTCGATTTTTTAGTTTTTGTTCTCATAATTCCTTTAAATATACCAACACCAGGGTAAAAGCAATGAAATTCAGCAGGTATTTCTCCTCTTTTTTATTAAAAATAGTAATATACTTTTTTATTAATAACTTTTATAAATAGAATAGTTAAAGATAAATTTTTTATTTTTTTGATCAAAAATATGATCAAATATTTAATATGATAAACATCAGAAGCGCGCTTGTTTTTTTATTGACAAATCGGAGTCGGACAGTAGACTTCTATTAAAAATTTAAATATCATGATAGCGGTACTTTTTGATTCCCGTATTAAGTATCAGGGGAGGGGAGGGGGTATAACGTATTGAACGGCCCTCCTTTGAATTAAAAAAAATCAATCTTTTTGTGGGGGGGCATGCGTCGGGAACTTTCGATTACTGTAAATTTTGTTGTCTGTTTTCTATTGTATTCCATGGTGACGCCTCTTTTCGTAAGTGCAGGTGACGAAGATATACTGGAGATGGATATGGCGAACCTGATGGATGTCCAGATTACGTCCGCCGGTCGAAAGTCCCAGGTTCTATCGGATGTTCCTGCCGCAGTCTATGTTATCAACCGGGAAAAATTATTCGAATCCGGTGCAACTACCATTGCCGAAGCCCTTCGGCTGGTCCCGGGGCTGCAGGTGGCCCGGATCAACGCCAATCGGTGGGCCATTTCCTCAAGGGGATTCAACGGCACTTTTTCCAATAAACTGCTGGTACAAATTGACGGACGCAGCGTGTATACGCCTATCTATTCAGGGGTATACTGGGATCTTCAGCATGTGCTGCTCGAGGATGTCGACCGGATCGAAGTTATCCGGGGGCCCGGAGCAACCCTGTGGGGTGCCAATGCCGTAAACGGCATTATCAATGTCATTACCTTGCCGGCATCAGACACCCAGGGGGGATTGGTCAGCCTGGGAACGGGAACTCACGAAAAACTCATGGCCGGCGCAAGGGTGGGGACAAAACTGAATACAGATACCTATGCCCGGTTCTATGCCATGGGAAATGACCGGGATTCCTTTGTAAAAGCCTCGGACGGCAGCGACGGGAACGACGGATGGAAGAACGGTCAGGCCGGCTTCAGAATTGATGGTGACAAAGGCATTCGCCACGCATGGACCCTGCAGGGAGATATCTTCCGGGTGGAGAGTGAGCAGGATGTTACCCTTCCCTTCTTTCCCTATGATGACCATCTTGTGGAAAATGTGAAATCCCACGGGGGGAAATATCCTGGGCCGCTGGACATCAAAAGATTCTAAACAGGATATCTGGACGGTCCAGGCTTATTATGATTACAACACCAGAGATGAATATTCTCTGGGTCAAACCCATCATACCCTTGATATGGATTTTCAACATAGATTCCAGCCGTCAGGCGGCCATGACGTGGTCTGGGGAATGGGATACCGGATGGTCCGGGATGATTTTTCCAACACCTTTCAGGTTCAGATTATGCCCGAAGCCCAAACCACTCATCTATTCAGCGGTTTTGTCCAGGATGAGATCACCATAATTGATGACCTGCTCTGGCTCACCCTGGGATCAAAGATCGAACATAACGATTATTCCGGGGTAGAACTTCAGCCCAATGCAAGAATACTGTGGCGGCCCGGAAAAAACCACAGCTTTTGGACATCTGTGGCACGGGCCGTCCGAACACCGTCGCGGATGGAGGATTCCGGAAGAATTCTTCAGGGCATTATCCCCTTTCCGATGTATACCCAGATTTCCCTGAACGGCAGCCCGGAATATGATGCTGAAAAGCTCATTGCATTTGAAACCGGTTACCGGTATGCTGCCACCAACAATTTCTCAGCAGATATTTCTTTGTTTTACAACCGGTACACTGATCTGGGAGGAATAGTCCAGGGGGAAGATCAGTGGAGCATGTATTTTGCCAATAATGTGAAAGGCAATACCTATGGGATGGAATTCGCCGTGACCTGGTTGCCCGTGGAATGGCTGGAAACAGAATTCACCTACAGTTGCCTTCAAATGGATGTTACCGGCGATGCATACTCAAAAAAAACAATAGAAGAGACATCTCCTTCACACCAGGCAGGCCTGAGACTGGGAATTGATTTGAAAAAAAATCTTCGGCTGAATCTCTGGGCAAGATATACAGGGGAAATTAAATTTATGGATTTCACCAATACCGATCGCTACCGGTATGTGGTTGACGACTCTTTTACACTGGATGCAAATATTCGATGGCAGATCAACGGCAATATGGATTTGACGGTGGCAGGGCAGAATCTGTTGGACGGAAAGTTCATGGAATACGGATCCGACAGTTACCTGACCCCTATTGAAATTCAACGCACCCTGTATGCCAAAATTACGTGGCGCTTTTAAAATGATCAACAAGACGGCGAGCGCCATGCTCGTACTGGTTTTCCTCGGTCTGTACTTGATGTCCGGGCAGGGAGCGGCCCAGGATTGGACCGGGCGTCTGAGCGTGTCAGAATATAAACTTCGAGCGGCCTACCTCTATAATTTCAGCAAGTTCATCCGTTGGCCGGAATCTGCATTTGAAAGTAAAGACGCTGCATTGGTCATCGGGCTTCTGGGGGAGGATCTGCCCATGGAAATTGGAGAATTGTTGAATTCAAAGCGCATCGGCTCCCGTCCCATTGAGGTAAGGCAGTATCGAACCGGGGAGAGCATGGATGACTGCCACCTGCTTTATCTGGAATCGAACCAGAGCTGGATGCCTGTTCTCAGGGCACTGAAATCGTCAAGGGTTATTACGGTGGGGGACGCCCCGTCCTTTGCGGACGACGGCGGTGCCATACAACTGGTCACCATACGGCAACGGCTGCGGTTCATCATCAATTTGAAAGCCCCGGGTTTCACCGGCGTCGAGCTTGATTCCCGGCTCTTGTCCCTGGCCCTGGAAATAAAAAAATAGGGGGGAGCGATGAATATCTGGCTGAAAAAAACGTCCATTAAAAGCAAACTTAATATTGTAATTTTAGGCACCTGTTCCGCAGTGCTGATTCTGACCGTTCTAATTGTATTTGCCACCCAATGGTTCCTTTATAAGCGCAACGCAATGGAAGAACTTAGCAGTCTGGCCCGGATCGTGGGAGATAACAGCACCGCCGCCCTGATGTTTGAAGATCGTCAGGTATTGGTTAAAAGCCTTGAATCCCTGGGGCAACGATCGTCACTTTACAGATCTGCCTTTTATAGTATCGACGGTACAGAGATTGTGGCGCTCTCCTATACCCTTAAACCTCATGATCCCCGCTTATTGAACATCCCCTCATTTCCAAAAAATTATTTTAAAACCAATGAAACGATGAGCTGGGTTGAAACGCATCAACTGAACATACTCCACCCCATCATCCTGGATGGGGAGAAGATTGCATTTTTATTTCTCCAGGCGGGCATGGAGGAACTGTATCGTCTCCTGGTTGAATGGGTGGGATATCTGGCCTTGGCTGCTTTTGCAGGTATGGTTTTTGCCGGCGTAATGGCCGGCCGCCTGCAACGCATATTTACCGTACCTGTAATTAGGCTGACCCAAGCGGTCAGACAAATTTCGGAAGAAAAGGATTACAGCCTCCGGGTGGCGCGTGATACCGAGGACGAATTAGGGGAGTTGGCAGCCGGATTCAACCGGATGTTGGAAAAAATCGAGGAACGGGATATTCATCTTGAAGATCAAGTCCGGGACAGAACCGTAAAGCTCCAAAAGGCTATGGAAAGGGCAGTGACCCTGGCGGATCAGGCCCAGGCCGCCAACCGAAGCAAATCCATGTTTCTGGCCAATATGAGCCATGAGATCAGAACCCCGATGAACGGGGTGCTGGGCATGGTGGAACTGCTGATGGACACTCCGTTGACCCGGGATCAAAAAAAACTTATAAATACCATAAAGGTATCCGGGGACTCCTTGCTGCTCATCATCAACGATATTCTTGATTTTACCAAGATTGAAGCCGGAAAACTGGCACTTGAATCAACGCCCTGCAACCTTGAAAGCCTGGTAAGAGAGACCGTGGACATCATCTCAGGCCAGGCCGAAAGCAAGGGATTAACGCTGATTGTAGACATCGGGCAACTGGGTTCTCCTTTTGTGAATGCCGATCCTTTAAGGATACGCCAGGTTGTTTTAAATCTGCTTTCCAATGCCCTTAAATTCACCAATAAAGGAACAATACGGGTGCGGGTGCAGACCCTGGAAGAGAAAAACGCCTTCACGAAGGTCCGTTTTTCGGTTAAGGATACTGGAATCGGGATGGAAAAAGATGTCTGTGACCGGTTGTTCAAACCCTTTACCCAGGCAGACGAGTCCACCACCCGCGAATTCGGAGGTACCGGACTGGGCCTTGCCATTTCCAAGCAACTGGTGGAATTGATGGGCGGCCGGATTTCATGTGAAAGCCGGTCCGGCATCGGCAGTGAATTCATGTTTCAGCTTGAGTTGGAGAAAGTATCGCAAGATAGTGTGGCCCCACTTGAATTTTCAAGTAAAACCTATTCCATAATGCAGAACCCGGCTGTGTACGACCGGCGCTCTGAAGTAGAAGTCCTTCCGGAAAAAGCACCTCTGGTGTTGGTGGTGGAGGATAATACCATTAATCAGGAAGTTTCTTCCGGAATTTTGAAGAACCTTGGCTGCAGGGTTGACCTGGCCGAAAACGGTGAAATGGCGGTGGCTGCCGTGAAGAATAAATCTTACGATATAATTTTCATGGATTGCCAGATGCCGGTCATGGATGGATATGATACCACCCGCAGAATCAGGGCCATGGGTAGCATCTCCAGGAGCGGCGGCGAGTTGCCGGTTATCGCACTGACAGCCCACGCCCTGGCCGGAGATCGGGTGAAATGTATTAAAGCCGGTATGGACGATCATTTGGCAAAACCATTCAGCAAATTCCAAATGGCGGAGATTTTGAGTCGGTGGCTGCCTGAATGGCAGGACACCGTTATAGATCAGCCAGCGGTGGAGGAAGATCATACCGATGCTGAGCCCAACGAAGAGACGATTTGCACGGCAGCCCTGGATGTGATCCGTGGAATTCAGCCCCCCGGTGCGGATGATATTCTCACCAAGGTCATCAAAATATTTTTAAGGGACGCCCCTGAACGGACACAAAAAATATCCCTTGCCCTGGCGGCTGGGGACCTGGAATCTATCAGGGACCATGCACATTACATGAAATCCAGCAGCGGGAATCTTGGCGCTGTTTATCTATCCTCCTTATATAAAGCATTGGAGGAAAATACCCGAAAAACAGATAATTTGGAACGTTTATCCCAAATCATAACGGAAATCGGGCCGGCCCTTGACCAGGCAGTGAGTCAATTAAAGGAATATATGGTGGAGACATGAATATGAACCAACACGAGGACAATGATAACCAAAATCTTGAAGCGTCTGAAAACCCTTTGATTTTGGCGGTTGACGACGACGAAGCCATCCGCATGCTCATGAAAGCTGCCCTTGACGGATATGGGTTCCGGGTGGAGGTTGTGGAAAACGGACGGAAGGCTGTTGATGCTTTTGGAAAATTAAATCCCCATGCAATGCTCATGGATGTGAACATGCCTGAAATGGATGGGTTTACAGCCTGCAAAGCCATTCGCTCTCTACCCAATGGAAAACATGTGCCTGTTTTGATGATGACGGGCCTGGATGACATGGAATCCATTGACCGGGCGTTTACCGTCGGGGCCACGGATTTCATCAGCAAACCCATTAACTGGGCGATTCTCAAATATCGTATCAAATACATGCTCAGGGCCAGCGCAGCTTTTAATGACGTGATCCTGCAGCAGAAACAGATCCAGGAATTGGCCTATTATGACCACCTCACAGGCCTTGCCAACCGGACCATGTTCCGGGAGAACCTGATACGGGAAGTGGAAAACTGCGCAGAGGACGAATTGCTTGGCGTGCTGTTCCTGGATCTTGACCGGTTCAAGCTGGTAAATGACAGTCTCGGTCACAAGGCCGGCGATATGCTGCTCCGGCAGGTGGCGGAGCGGATTAAAACCTCTATCCGGACCACTGACGGTCTGGCATGGTTAAAAAATGATGCAAAGCAGGTGATGGTTTCACGCCTGGGTGGGGATGAGTTTACCGTACTCCTCCCAAACCTCAAAGCGCCTGACAATGCCGGTTTGGTGGCTAAACGGATAAATGAAAAATTGTGCCGGGTGTTTTATATTGACGACCACGAAGTTTTCATCTCTTCCAGTATCGGCATCAGTCTGTTCCCCCTGGACGGTAACGATGCCGAGTCCTTGATCTCCAATGCTGATTTGGCCATGTATCATGCCAAGGAAATCGGAGGAAACCGGTTTCAATTTTTCGAGCAGGCGTTGAATATTCAGGCAAAGAACCGGCTGGAGTTTGAAAACGATTTAAGAAAAGCGGTAATCGGAGATGAAATTACCCTTTTTTACCAGCCCCAGGTCTCTTTGCTGGATGGTAGAATCATTGGTGCCGAAGCCTTGAGTCGGTGGCATAATCCCCGGATGGGTAATGTTTCTCCGGCTGAATTTATTCCGGCCATAGAAGAGATGGGACTGGTCGTCCCCTTTACCGACTGGGTAATCCGGGAAGCCGGCCGCCGGCTACTGGAATGGTATGATCAGGGGATTAAGGCGATCCGGGTGGCCGTGAATATTTCAAGCAAGCATTTTGTTGAGCAGGAAATTCCGGACAAAATAATTAAAATGCTCAAAGCGTATAACCTGCCCTCTTCATGCCTGGAGGTGGAGCTCACCGAAAGTGTGATGGCCGCTCAAGGCTCCCAAACCCTGGACATACTTAATCAGCTCAAAGAGATCGGACTGACCATTTCCGTGGATGATTTCGGAACGGGTTATTCATCCTTGAGCTATCTGAAAACCTTTCCCGTTGATGTGGTAAAAATCGATAGATTTTTCATAAAAGACATTTTAACGGGGAAAAAAGACGAATCCATTGTTAAAGCCATGATATCCATGGCCCACAGCATGGATATGAAGGTGGTGGCCGAAGGCATTGAAACCCGGGAGCAACTTGCGCTACTGCATCGCATGGGATGCGACTACGGCCAAGGGTTCCTGTTCAGTCCGGCGGTTACCCGGGATGAATTTACCAGCATGTTGAAAGCGAAAAAACGGTTTCTGCCCTGATATTTTTCTCTGGATTCCGCTTTTTAAGGGTTATGGTAAACCATGCACAAAATCAGAATAAAATAAAGGTGATAGCATGTCAGAATTTAAGATTATTTTATCTGGATTATTTCATTTAAAATATTATTTTGTTTTTTTATGTTTTTTGACGCTTTGCCCATGTCAGGTCTTGTCCGCACAGAAGGATATCTTTGAACTGAGCATGGAAGAATTGATGGACATTGAAGTCACCTCGGTGGCAAAAAAAAGCCAGAATCTTTCAAACAGTGCTACGGCCATCCATGTCATCACCAACGAGGATATAAAACGGTCTGGGGTGACCAATATTCCGGACGCCCTGCGCATGGTACCCGGGATTACCGTGGCAAGGCTTGATTCCAACAAATGGGCGGTGAGCGCCAGGGGGTTTGCCGGCCGTTTTGCCAATGCGCTGCTGGTCCTCATAGACGGAAGAAGTGTTTATACCCCTGCCTTTTCAGGGGTTTACTGGGAAGTTAACGATGTGCTGCTGGAGGATGTGGACCGGATTGAGGTGATCCGGGGGCCCGGGGCCACTGTCTGGGGGGCCAATGCGGTGAACGGGGTCATCAATATCATCACCAAACATGCGGGCGATACCCAGGGAGGATATGTCGCCCTTGGTTCCGGAAACCATGAAAATGTAATTTCAAGCGTCAGGTACGGGGATGCGCTGGGGCAAGACACCTTCTGGCGGTTCTATGCAAAACATCAAAGCAGAGATGAATTCACCCTGGAGACCGGATCTGATGCGGATGATGCCTGGACCAAAACCCAAGCCGGATTCCGGCTGGATTCCATGCTCTCAAGTAAAGACAGCCTAACCCTCCAGGGGGATATCTATGAGGCCGACATTGATCAGACGCTGCTGCTGGCCGACTTGACCCCGCCAACTTACCTGACGTCCACGCCTGTGGAAACAGATACCAAGGGATGGAATCTTTTATCCCGGTGGAAGCGAACCATTTCCCCGGATTCTGATTTCACCCTTCAGGTTTATTATGACGGGAAAAATCAGGCCGAGGATATCAATGAATCAGACCGTGACACCTTTGACATTGATGCCACCTACCGGTTTGGTTTAGGGACGTGGAACGATATTGTCTGGGGAATCCGGTACCGGTATACCCGGGACCGGTTTGTTGAGTCATATATCGTTTCCATAGATCCCACGGAAGAAGAAGATCATCTTTTCAGCGGATTTTTTCAAGATGAAATATCCCTGGTCGACGATGCCGTGAAGCTCACCATCGGGTCAAAAATCGAACACAACGAATACAGCAATATGGAGATTCAGCCCAGCATCAGAGCCCTGTGGGCGGTGAACAATGAACATAAAATCTGGGGAGCGGTCTCCCAGGCGGTAAGGACCCCCAGCCGCTTCGAGTCCGATGGAGAAATTAAAAATGCTGCCTTTAACACATACCAGCTCGGTCTCACCCCGGCACCAGGACTTCCTCTTACCGTTGTCACCCAGGGAAACGACGACTACGATTCTGAAGAAGTGACAGCCTATGAGCTGGGGTATAGATTTATCCCGGTCGATTCATTTTCAATGGATCTGGCAGTGTTTTTCAACGATTACGACGATCTGAGAACCGGGGAGTTAAATCAAGTTTTCACAGGCAGCGGGTTTACCCAATATGTAACCCTTACCAATGAGGGTTCCGCAGAAACTTACGGGGTGGAATTGTCTTTAAAATACAGGTACTCTGATTTTTTCCAAGGGCACCTTGCTTATACTCTTCTTGAAAATAAAGTAGAAGTATACGACAGTTTCGGTTTTCCCCATCATCAAATTTCGCTGCAGGGTGATTTTGCCGTCTCAAAAACCATGCAGCTCAATCTTTGGTTCCGTTTTGTGGATGATATGGATGCCCTGTATTCCTTTGATACCGACAAGACCTATGAAGTCGATAGTTACCTGACCATGGATATCCGGTTTGCCTGGCAGATTCTGCCTGACCTGGAGTTCTCTGTGGTGGGCCAGAATCTATTGAGAGGGGACCACGTGGAATTTGTACAGGAATCTTTTTCCGCTCCGGTTGAAGTGGGGTCGTCGGCTTATTGCCAATTGACTTATCGTTTTTAGGGGGATTATCCAGAGTTTAGAAAAAGGCGGAAAAAATAAGCAAGCTGTCCCCATATTACGTAAGCAAGCTGTCCCCCCATATTACGCAAGAATCAAAACAACATCTCGGTAGTGGGTCGGGCTCATGTAATGAACTGTAATCATGGTTGATTTTATAAAAGATATATCCTATTTTGATCTTAGAGCCCCTTTTTGGGAAGTAAAATCATGATTTTAACAAAAAAAGTGAATACGCCCTAAAATAAAAATGCCGCGTGCAAAAAGATTTTATATTCCAGGTTGTGTATGGCACATAACCCATCGCTGTCACAAAAAAGAGTTTTTGCTGAAATTTGCTCGAGACAGGAATCGTTGGTTCGATTTGCTTTTCAGGGCAAAGCAGAAATACGGACTTGAAGTTTTAAATTACATTGTCACTTCTAACCATATCCATTTGCTGGTATCAGATAACGGTAACAGAGATACAATCCCAAAATCAATGCAGGTTATTGCCGGGCAGACCGCTCAAGAGTATAACATAAGAAAGAGACGGCGAGGTGCTTATTGGGAGGATCGTTACCATGCAACGGCAATCCAGGCCGATACCCATTTGGTCAGTTGTCTGATTTATATTGACATGAATATGGT
>NZ_DDYV01000180.1:0-10473 GCF_002348205.1 Desulfobacter sp. UBA2225
TCACCCACACTTATTGAGAAGTTACCAAACCCATATGTAACCTTTTGAATTTATTGAGTCTGAGTTTGTTTGACAAATTTTCACCCATAATAAAATCAGGGTGTTATGGATTATCTGCCCAATGTCGGGAGTGTACCAAAAAAATTACGATTCACCCTGCTGAATGTCAATCGGTGTCAGGATTTCATCCGGAGCGGGTACTGCCCGGGGGATAGCGCTATCTTCAAAAAAGAGTTCAATCTCTCTCTCGCGTCGCTTCTTCAGGCCGGCCAGCTCCCTGCCGCCGGCTTTTACCCATCGGAGTAACTGCAAGGGTACCCGTTCAAATTCGTCTTCATTAATAACCTTGAGAAGTGTCGAGCGTCGAAAATTCCCCCCCCCGACATTGTACACAAAATCACACAGGGCGGCATATTGACCATCCGTCAGCGGGACTTTAACCCCTGTCAAGACTGCCCGTTCGGCCAGCTCCATGTCCTTTCGAAGCATTTGAGCGCCTTTAGGTTCACTGACGCCCTCAATGAACTCTGCCGGCTCACTACCGTCGCAGGGAGATAGCTTGACGAGATGACCATATGCGATGGTGCAGTACCGGGCCGCATCGTTATAAAGATGACTTCGAAATCCTTCCGATTCTTTGGTCAGCTTCAGCCCTTTGTCATATACGCCCCGCAGAGTGACCCCCGGAGGCAGGGCCGTCCGTTCTTCGGGTTCCAGAAAAATGCCCGCAGTAAGCGTATCCATTGTTGGGTAAGAGGGAATTTCAACATATTTGTTACAGCCTCCAACAAATCCACTTGCCATTACGATGATGATGAATCCTGCCATAGGTATATATTGCATTGTCGTACCTCCCATTATGAGTTGATCCCCAAAAGTATTCGAGCTGCATACTTCGCAGCGGTTCAAGGCATCGTTGATCCTGTTGCATAAGTCGGTTGAACTGGTGAACATCTGTCGGAACCACAGCCTCTGAAGGCGTCGGAACCTCATCCCGGCAGCGTTGCAAGCCTTCGTCCAACTTCATCAATGATGTCTGCAGCCAGTCGGTTAAGCCGGGTGATATCACCTGAAACCGCAATTGATGCCTTCTGTATATCTTCTTTAAACAGCATGACCATGACGTTCACAAGATTACCTTTTACCCAATAACGCCCGGCCAGAGAATAGGCATCAGGAAAGTCGGCCGCATCCACATAGACAAACCCGGTGTTTTGACCGCGCATGGACACTTCACGAAGGGCTGCACCGCGCATACCGAACAACAGACTCCATGTGAGCAGTCCCTGGCCGTATCGGCCGGCCTCATAGCTCACGGCATCAGCCGCTGCACCAGCCAGGACATACAGTCCCGTGCGATCCTTCATACGTTCCAGCGCCCGCACCTGACTGGAAGCGATATCCCGCTTTTCGGTCAGCCGTTCCACGACTCTGCCCGACGCACAGGTGTCAAGGATGAGAATCTGTTTCAACGCAGGCACCTTTCTAATCATTTCGGTCAGTTCCATGCTCGAGATGGCGACGGAAGCACGTATGGCAGGGTCATCTATATTGCCGCTTCCGGCATCAGGGGTCAGATAATAGAAATCTCCGTCCTGCCCCCCGTAGGTCACACCGTGGCCGGCAAGATAGACAAGCAGCAGATCGGTTGCACGCGCTTGGGCTGCAGCTTCAAATGCTGACTGGAGCCGTTCGCGCGTGGGGGCGTCCTGCCCCGGTTTGTCTGAGGTGATCAGCAGCGTAAGTCGCACATGATCGGCCCCGAACAGCCGTGTTCCACCGATTTCAAGCGCATGAGCCATATCTTCGGCATCTTTCGCTGCATACCGCAGGTCAATGGCATTGCCGGCATAATCCGAAACACCGGCAACAATTGCCCACAATACCGGTTTTTCTTCTTCGGCCGTTCCCGGTTCCAGATAGGCGATCGTAACGCCCCGGCTGGAAAGAAAGCCCTCGGCGTTGTACGCACGAACTTCGATGACATTTTTTTGCCCGGCAAGAAGGTAGGGATGGCCGGCGAGGGGAATGGGCGGTAATTCGGCCTGTTCGGCAGACGGATCAACCGTGCCGCCGCGGGCATCGCTAATTATTTCTTTGCCGTTGAGCAGAATGATGGCCCGGCCTATACCCCCGCCCCGGTTAACCAGCGTAATTTGAAGCTTTGGGTCCCTGGGGTCAAGCGGTTTCGTGATAACATCCGGAAATAATCCGGGGGCAACAAAAGAGACAACGTTTCTCAGAGGTTCACGGTTATAACCCATCTTTTTTGCGAGCAGCCCGGGTTCATAGTAGCGTTCCTTAAGTTGGCTCAAGGCGATTGCTTCCAGGCCGACGACCCAGTGCAGCCCTTCGACATCACCCCCGTTGGAAGCATCAAACCGTCCCTTCTTGTCGACGACGGCCCAGGCTCCGTCCCGAAAACTAATTAACTGGCACAGTTCCTCACCCGTGGCCGTATCCCAGAGCCTGGCTGTCTGATCGGCACTGGCCGACAGTAAAAAACGGTTGTCCGGAGAGAATGCCACCTGAATGACAGCACTGGTATGACCGGTAAAACAGCGTAATTGCTTGCCGCTGTCCGGATCCCACAGGCAGATCGTTTTGTCCTCGCTTCCCGTTGCCACATAGCTGCCGTCCCTGGAAAACACCGCGCTGTGTATGCCATTGGTGTGACCTTCAAAGTTCAAGAGTTCCGCACCGCTCCGGGCATCCCACAATCGGATGAGTTGATCCCAGCCGGCGCTGAGTATCCGGCGTCCGTCGGGAGAAAATGTCACCGTGTTGACCAGCCGTGTGTGGCCATTAAAGGCTCTGATGATGCGTTGCGTGGCAACGTCCCAGAGACGCACCATGTTTTTGCTGGCCGTCACAACCCGCCGTCCGTCAGGAGAAAACGCGACCGAAGAAACACGGTCTTCATGAGGCCCAAGGAGACTGACCTGTGAAAAAGCGGTCTGTCTGTCCCACACTCTGGCCGTTCCATCATCTCCTCCGGTTACAATCCATCGCCCATCTGCTGAAAATACAACCGGCCGGATGCCGCCTTTGTGCCCTGTCAGGCGGTGAAATTCAAGGCCGTTGGCGGCTTGCCAGATGCGGGCCGTGCCATCCCGCGCCGAGGTTACAATCCATTGTCCATCAGGGGAGAAAGTCACGCCGCGTACATCACCGGTGTGACCCTGCAGACGCTGAAGCTGTGCACCGCTTCCCGCATCCCACAGTCGTGCCGTATCGTCCCAGGTGCCGATCAGTAAACGCTTTCCGTCAGGAGAAAAATCTACTGCGCTGACCCAGTCAGAATTGCCTTCAAAATTCAGAAGGTGCTGGGGGATGCCTGACGAAAGATCCAGGGACCAGGATTGTGGAATTTCACCCGCAGCCGTAAAAAAGACTGTTTCTTCACCAGAGGTATCGACGACGGTAACCCCATTGGTGTGCGAAATGGCATTCCCGTATTGCGTGCCCTGCAGCGCATTCCAGATACGAGCCGTTGCATCCTGACTTCCGGTGACCACCGTATGTCCGTCATGCCAGAACGCCACCGAGGTTACCGCGTTTTCATGTCCGGTGTATCGCTGGATTTCATGTCCGGTTTTGATATTCCACAGGCGTGCGGTTTTATCGAGACTGCCTGTCAGGGCATACCGCCCGTCAGGTGAAATGGCCACCGCACTGATACCTCCGTGATGACCTTTGAAATGGCGTACTTCTCGACCGGTTTTTGGGTTCCACAACTGAGCCGTTGTGCCGCCGCCGGTAAGTATGCGCCGCCCGTCCGGCGAGATCGCAAGGGATGTAACTTCGGCGTTGAGACCTTTCAATTGTCGAATTTCTCGCCCTCCTTCAGCATTCCACAGACGCACCGTCATATCTTCGCTGCCGGTTGCAAGCCAGGCGCCGTCCAGAGAAAAGGCCGCTGCCGTCACCGGTTGGGTATGTCCCTTCAACTGCAGTAGTTCTCTGCCACTGAACGTATCCCACAGCCGTGCCGTTTTATCCGCACTGCCGGTTAACAACAGAGCGCCGTCAGGCGACAGCGCAACCGAACGAACCACCTTGGCATGACCTTTGAACCGGCGAAGCTCCTGTCCTGTACGGGCATTCCACAGGCGAACGGTTTTGTCCCAACCTGCACTGACGATAAAGTGCCCATCGGCCGATACATCCATGGCCGATACATGATTGGCGTGAGTTAACTGTACCACCATCCGGGCATTTGCCGATGTTCGGTTTTTTTCCGGACCGGCTGTTACTGACGCTCTTTTTGGGGCTGCACACGAGGCGGTAAAGGTCATCGAAACAATTAAGGCAATCCGCAATAGGGTAAACGTATGATTGCCAGGCATAAATACTTTCTTCAGCCGACTCAGTTCGCAACAATTGGGGGGATAGTTGTACATACCGGATTCAATTCCTTTTTCAGCGCGTATAGCTGAAGGTCCACCATGCGCTTTTTCCCCCTGGGTTTCCGTTTTGATCCACGGCCCAGACCCGCCATAGACCCGGCTGAGCACCGACAAAATTGAAGGTGTAGGTCGTAGACCGGATTGATTTGACCATTTTGTGGGTGCGTCCGATATCCGTGCACCATCTGTTTGCTCGGCAACAGCCATAGCAGTCTATTTCGACGGTATAGGTGGCTGCCCCCTGTACAGTTGACCAGCTGAGTGTCGTTCGGCGCGGATAGTGGCTGAAACGCTTGCCGCTGGGCGGTGATTGTAACATCGGTGCCGGTAGTGCCCGTATGGGAATCACTCTTATCGGCCTGTTCGGTCTTACGATTTCACCTGGGATTATGGCCGGTTTATCATCTTTCAACTGCAGCGGTGGTCGGGGGTTTTCACCGATAATCTGTGGTTGATAGACGGTAGTCCCTCGTTCCGCGGTGATGCGTTGTCCGCCATAACCGGTCACTGTCAGCACATACGTAATACCGGGCGCCACTGCTCGTTCTCCGTTGAGAGGGACGTTTCCGATGCCCGAAATTGCGGCAGAGAGAGCATTACGGGTACGCCACCGCAACGTAATGGTATCGCCTGCCATGGCACCGGGGGGATGCGCTTCGAACTTTTCGATCACGGGGTACGCAGAGTCACCGCTCCACCCCCCATTTGTCGGCCTCGGCCTGTGGAACGCAGGCGCAAAACAGCAGCATCAGAATTGATAGCGCCGCGGGGAGCGCGATTTGCCGATTTGTTTTTATAACATTAACCATCGTGCCATCCTCCCTGTACCAATCGGTGAGAATTGTATGTCTAAACATCGCCTGCTTATCGAAACCAATCCTGAAAAAACTTCTGCTGCTCCGCCGGCGAATGCTTTTCCTCTATGACATACGGTGCTACCTTCCTCTCGGTGCTTTTGTTAATCACCATGCCCGCGGTATTTATACCGATGGCCACGGCAAAAATGGTCATTGAATTTATAATGTAAAAAATAATCCGTTGATAAACGGGAACAGACTTATCTGCCCAGACGCTCAGCCCAAACAGCAGGCTGAGAACAAGACCTGTCCAGTTCCCCGGCAGGCCGAACTGACTGGCCAGCGTTCCGGTAATCATTGTCGTGGTCGCTCCAACAGCGCCCGGTGTGATCATGGCTTTAGAGTGAAAAAATTCTTCCATCCAAATTCCTCCAATGTGCTGCTGCTGCTGCTGATGATGATGATGATGATGATGATGATGATGATGGTGATGATGGTGATGATGGTGATGGTGATGGTGATGGTGATGGTGATGGTGATGGTGACGGCAAAAGCCGGGTTATCTGCCACAGTTGAGTTTATCGTTGCAGATATTCTTTAATGCTTTCAACCCCGGTTGGCCGCGGTAAGCAACGATTTCTTCGGCAAACCTGCGGTATCGCCAGCAAGCCTTCCGCGTCATCGTTTTCCTGTCCCAGCGTTCCCAGTCCTGCTTGTATTTAATTTTCTGGTATTCGACCCCTGTATCCGGTTCAACCGGAAGAATACGCGGGTTACCGTCCCATCCATGGGATCCCCAGGCAATACGCTTTTCCGGATCGATGACCATTACGACGTGTCCATCACCGCGTATGTCATCCCGGTACACCAGAATATCACCGATTTGTAAAGGCGTTTGGTCATCACACAGATCAAACTCATCCTGCATGCGAGTGTCGTCTGAAACCATCATGGCGGTGGTAAGGTATCGGTCATCTCTATTGTACGGTAACCCCGAACGGGTAAATGCAAACCATATGGATCGTGAACAGTCGATGCCGCGTTGCAGATTATCCTCATCGGATGGTCCATCCCAGGCATGCTGGCGGTAGCCGTACCCGTCCCCGGCAGAGGCCCTGGCCAGCCTGTCTGCCCGCTCAAGGACCTTGTACAGAGCCGTGGTTTCGTCATCGGGAAGGTATGGCCGAATATCAAAACGGGTAAGGGTGTATTCACGCCAGTCAAAGGGTTGACCAGGGGCCCTTGCAGTATTCAGAAATCGCTGATTGGCTTCAACTCTTAGGGAAATTGAGCTCAGCGTCCAGGTACTGTTTTCAACTATTCCTTGGTCCGCAGTTTGAATACCGCGTCTTCTGTTCTGAAAGTAGCGATACAGGGCTTGTTGCAGACCCGAAGTACCTGGAGACCGGCTGGCGGCAGGTTGTGCAAACTGCCCCCACTCGACGGGATTGGTTTCCTGGGTACCAAAAACGATAATTCGGTCCTGTACATTTAAGGGCGGGGTCCCCAGGAAGGTTTCGCCGGAAGCATTGAACAGGTAATGTTCTCCGGGCATCAGTCTGACTTTGCGACGATCTCGGGGCAATGCAAACATGCCGCCATCCGTTGAAAGGATCAGTGCGCCAATCAGAAGGGGTGTGGGAGAATCACTGGACAAGGCTACCTGTATATTCCATGCGTGGCAAAGGGGAATGATCTGCAGCGTGTTGGGTTCGGCCTGTTCCCATATACCGTCGGCACAGCGGTTCTGCTTTGAGGCAGAAACCGGGATCAGACTGACTTTCAGCGTCTCATTATCTGTGAAATCTGACCCGCCGTCACCCCGCAGTTGAAGTAGAGCGCGTTGACGGGCATGTTGCCTGAGACTTTCGGCAATCAGGGTGTCGGATGCGTAACTATTCCGGATGCGGTTCTCGGGTCCCTTCAGTATCAGGCGGTCACCGTTTCCCACACTCAGTTCAAAATCTCCCGGACCTTCAACCAGCGTTATGGACAGGCCGGTTTCTTTGTCCTTTTCCACCTCATTTCTGATCTTCAGGGCCCGGTCTGCCGGAATCCCTCCGGATTCCTCAGGCGGGCGGATACGCACTTTCAAGGCAATATATGAATTTGCGGGACGAACCATCACGGCGAGATCACCCGGTTTAATTTCGGGATGATCCGGTTCGGCGGCAGATATGCCGGCGATGGCGTTGAGCCCGGTGACATGGGTAAGGATCACCGTTGCCTTGGATTTGCCTGGATCACGGGTATCCGCTCCGATAACGGCGCCGTCATAGATTCGGAATTCCGCACCCTCTCCAATTCCCGGCAGTGCGGGACCCCCGAGCTCAAGCGGAGGTCCAACTTTGATAACTTCCCATGCGATCGGACGATCGCGGGATTTACTGTCAAAAACCGTGCGGGACAGATCACCGTGAAAATACGGAACCTGGGGACTTTCCGAAGCAACCAGAAGGGGAATCTGCCGGGCAGCCTGGGCGTATGTCATGGTTTGATTGCCCGCGTTTCCCAGAATTTGTAACAGTGCATCCGTGAAAATTCCCCTTCCATTTTTTTCGAGCGCGGGGTTGCTGTCGGTCGCAGCTGAAAAGATCACCGTACCTGCCAGCGACTCGGTGACCCATCCGGCACCTTGGTCTCCACCTGCGGCTGCGGTAGAAGGGTCCGCATCGGCGTCATCCGCCATGGGCTCGAAAAAACGGGCCACCGCGGGATCCCGGGTTGCGGTGCCGGCGTTACATGAATCCAGAATGACCGTGATATAGCGGGTTTTTCGGTAGAGCCGCGCCAGCATCTGATTGAATTCATCGTCACGCAGATCCCCAATACCGTCGGTACGGGCATCATGAAACATCAATGTTTCATCCCATTCATCCGGTTCATCGCCGTTCTTGTCGCGAGCCTGTGAGCCGTGACCGGCAAAAAAAATCACCACCACATCATTTTCACGGGCTCGTTCGACCAGAGCAGTGTCAAACAACTGTTTGAACTCTCCGGTAGTTGCCTGTTCATTGAGAAGCAGACAGACGTTCTGCTTGGGGAAGGCGTACCCGTTTTTTCCGGTCAGAAGTTCATAAAACCGGCCGGCATCATTGGGCGGTCCTTTGAGATCGGGAATGTTGGCGTTTTTGTATTCACCAACACCGACAATCAATGCCAGGCGTCTCTGTCCATCGGTGTCTACAGCCTCTCCGGGACTGCATATTTCCGGCGTTCGGGTAACCAGCGACCGTTTATTAATCGTGTCTTCCCGCTGGCATCCTGTTCCGTATATTCCGATCGTACACATTAAAAAAAACATCATGGCTACACTCGGCCACCGGGAATCTAAAAAGTGTCGCATTACCGCCTCCAAAGTAATTGATTGTTGGCTTTTCTATGCTATATGATACAAAGTTTGAAAACCACGCTACAAAATATCATGTCCTTTCAATCTGTAGGAAAATATTTCATTACATCAACCATAAGTCCTATGATGGATAGACGCCACGAACATTTTTTCATTGTACATATCAAATAACTTTAGGCCAGGAATATGCTTTGTGTCAAGAGAATATAGGTGCCTTTGTTCTTGGATGCGTCATGGCCGGACTGGCAGGGATTATTGCAGGCCCGTTGACCACGATTGATCCGCTGATGGGCGGGGAAATGCTAATCAGTTCTTTTGTGGTCATTGTGATCGGCGGTCTTGGAAGCCTTCGCGGCGCAGTCATTGCAGCCCTGCTGATCGACGCCGTCCAGACGCTGGCTGAATTTTTTAACACAGATCTGGCAATGGTAATCGTTTACATCCTCATGGCGGCGATCCTTGTCTTCATTCCCCGGGGCCTTCTTGGAGAGGGAAAGTTTGAATGACGAATCGTACAACAGCCATACCCGGTATCAGATCAGGGTTTCATCCCGTTAAAATTGTTTTTATTATTATCCTGCTTTCCGCCCTGGCCGCGTTTCCTTTTGTCTCGGGCAACCGGTTTTACATCAGTCTGATCACTGAAATGATGATATACGGTCTGCTGGCCATTGGCAGGGCACTGATCAGTAATCCCCGGATAATTATCATAGACGAGCCCTCACAGGGTCTGTCACCGCTCCTGGTCCAGACCATTACGGATGTGGTTTTAAAATTTTGCGTCCAATCGGGTATCACCCTTTTGATTGTCGAACAAAATTACCAAATGGCGCTCAAGGTCCCTAACAGGCACTATCTTATGGACACCCGGGGGGAAATTGTCAATAATCTGACTACCCGGGAGCTTGAGAATAATCCTGAAATCATTCAATCCCATTTATCGGTTTAAACCCGGCCTACTTTGGGATAAAAAAAGCTGTTCAGCTCTTTTTAATCTGTTAACCTTTCTGTTCAAACTCAATATCCCAATAAATTTCAGATAGTGGCAATTCACAATGAACAGATTCCATTTTTAGAATTTGATCGATATTTTTTAGTGATAGATATTCCCACTTACCATCATTAGTGCGCATAAATTGTTCAACATAATATCTATCCTGAGAGACAAGGATGTATTCTTGAAGTGTTTGAATTGCCTGGTAAAAGCCAAATTTTTTTCCTCTGTCAAAGGCTTCTGTCGATTCTGAAAGAATTTCTATAATAACAATCGGGTTTGTCAGTGTATCGAATTCGTTGTCTTCAAATTCAGCATCTTTGCAAGAGATTGCAATATCAGGGTAAACATAACCATTTTCAATTTTTACCCGCATATCATTAGGCCACACCTCACACGGGGTATTATTGGCTTCGAATTTATTCCCTATTTTTCTTGTAAGATTAGCATTAATTCGAACATGATTTTTTCTTGCTCCGACCATAGCAAATATTTCACCCTCGAAATATTCATACTTGATATCCAGGGCGCTTCGTTCCATGGCCAAATATTCTGACTGTGTCATAGTATTTTTTTCTTTTGGTTGCGTGGTCATTTTTTCTCCTGTTCTAATATTCAAGGGGCCGTGGCCGCATGGCTCTTGTAAGAAACATTTTGACCCTTCACAAAAATACGACCCTTGATACACAGCCATGCAGTCACCACAGGTAATGTAAAATCGGATCTTTACCCTTCCCGGGTGGTGGGCTTCATGGCCTGCAAACTATTGTTTCGATAGCTGGTTGGTTGTATCGTTCACATTTAGGCATAGGCTCTCCCGGTTGTGGTAAATTCATGAACCGATTCTATAATATTTTGTAAATCTTCTCAATGATTTGGATTTTACACAGCAATTTTAAATTTGGCATCTTATCCTGTTAT
>NZ_DDYV01000326.1:0-7778 GCF_002348205.1 Desulfobacter sp. UBA2225
CCACGTTGAGCCCCACATGCTTCATCATGCAAAAGGTCCGAAGCCCTGAGTTGGCGGCAGCGGCAGCGACTTCCAGGGAGACCTTTTCATTGGTGGAATATTCAAAATAGAGATCCGATTCCCTGGACATCTGGAACAGATTCAAAGAGACTTCCGAGGACGGGGTCCCCGGATATGTTGTGGCAAAGGCGACACCGGCTTCAACAGCGCCCCTTGCAATGGCTTCGTTGCCCAGGAGCATGATTTTCTCTCCGGGGCTGTCCTTTAACAGTTTATGCATGCGCACAGCTCCTTCTATATTTTAGTTTCAGGCATAAAGTTTTTCAGCATGAGCCAGGGAAGAGGCATACCCTTTGAACCCTTGGGTATCCTCACAGGAGTTAATGGCACTGGAGGCAAAAAACCCTTCCACCATGGTCTTTTCCCCATGACGGATCAAACCCATGAACAGCACAGGGACAAGGCTGAGCCCATTTTTACCGGTCTCAACACTGAAATCCAGGGGTTCTTCAGTCTGGTACACGGCAAACAGACTGTTTTGAACAGGCATCAGCTGAACAATTTCCGGGTGTTCATGGTGATGGTGGTGATCGTGATCGTGATCACTACAATGGTTACACATGATCTTTAAAGCCTTTCATTATTGCAGGTTGAGGGCACCTAACGCTTAAACCATAAGGTCTTTGCCGGCAAATAACACAGACCTTGTGCCCTAAAAACAGCTTAAGCCCTCAATAATATCGAAATTTATTATAGAATTAAAGGTTTTTGCAAAAATTTTTTAGGTTCATGTCGTGTTTCAGCTTGCTGTTACAATTGTCTTATAATTTTTCCTGTTTCAGTACGCTTGAATGGCTTTTTAAACACAATTTTTTTCGGGCGTTCGTAGCGGTCCAGGTATTGCTCGAACAGTTGTGCCACTCTTTTTTCAAAAAGCTTGTCAGGCATTGTTTCAATAACCAGCACCATGCAGTGACCAAGGGTTTCATCGGGCAGGGAGCCGATGAAAAAAGGGTGTTCAATGGCACTTTCCAGCTTTTTTTCGATGATTTCAGGAAAATACTTAATGCCGCCTGAAATGATCACATTATCCACCCGGCCCAAAATACGAAAGGTGGCACTGTCAATAAGTTCTGCCAAGTCGTTGGTAACAAGAGGGGCGGATTGGTCCAGGCCCGGCATTTCAATGGTAAGAGACCCTTTTGGGGAGAGCCCCACGCAAATATCCCCCAGACAGTGGAAAATATCAGATGCATCCGGCCCATTGATCCGGCGAAGGGCGATGTGGGTGGCGGTTTCGGTCATGCCGTAGCTTGCAAAACAGGCCGTGGGCACGGTTTGAAGTGCGGTTTCAAGGGTTGCCGGAAGCGCGGAGCCGCCGACTAGCAAGGCCCCAAGGGCCTCAAACCGTTCCGGATATTCCAAAAGCTTTGTGACCTGGTTGGGCACCATGGCAGCGAACCGAAAGGGGGTATCTCGGCACTGGGACAGGAAGGCAAAACCACCGCTTGGTTCTGCAGTGCATAGATCAAGCCTGCCCAAAAGTGCCCTGACCACCATAAGTTTCCCTGCGATGTATCTTAGGGGCAGACACAGCAGGATGCGCTGGCCGGGTTTCAGTTCAAAAAATTCAAGAGTGCGCATGGCGCTTTGGGCCACAAAAGTTTTCTTCAAAAAAATGGCCTTGGGCGGACCTGTGCTGCCCGAGGTATGGACGGTGATGGTGTTTTCCGGCCCATACCACTGGGTTAAAAAATCAATGAGCTCGGATTCGATGCCCGGGGGGCAGACCTGAGCGCCCTCCTGCACAAGCCTTTTTATCCGGTGTACGGTACCGTTGACGCATAGGGTATCAGGAAAAATAGTCACAGACTTAAAAAATCCCCGGAAAAACAAACCGTTTGCCCGGATCAAAAAAGAGTTGTTCCCCGCGGATTTCCAGGGGAGAGTCCAGATTATTGGTAAATAATTTCCCCGTACCAAGGCCCTGGTGCAAATGGGGCTGCTTTAAAAAAGTCCACTGGGCAATGGCGTTTAACCCCAGATCGGATTCAAGGTAAGAGGTGACCCACCAGCCGATGCCTCGGGCATCGGCCAGTTCAATCCATTCGTCACACCCTTTCATCCCCCCGTGCAGGCTGGGTTTCAGCACCAGGTAATGGGGGGAAAGGGTATCCAGAAGACGAATTTTTTCTTCACGCTTCGTAATCCCGATCAGTTCCTCATCAAAGGCAATGTCCAGGGGGGACTTTCTGCACAACCCGGCCATATGCTGCCACTGTCCTTGGGCAATGGGCTGTTCAATGGAATGAATACCCAATTCGGCCAGCTGCCCAAGCCGGTCCAGAACCTGGTCCGGGGAAAAGCCGCCATTGGCATCCACCCGTAAAATGACGTCGTCGGCACTGTATTCAGACCTGATATCTTTAAGGATGGCAAGCTCTTCCTCAAACTGGAGCGCCCCGATTTTAAGCTTAATGCAGCGCCACCCCGAATCCAGTTTCTGTCGAACCTGCTCTTTCATGAACGACACTTCCCCCATCCAGATCAAGCCGTTGATGGGGATACCTTTCTCACCCCGGGTGAAGCCGGAAGGAAAAAGAATCTGCGTACCGGCTTGTTCCAGATCCCCCAGGGCGGTTTCCAGCGCAAACCGCACCGAAGAGGGCATACGCTCTTGATCAGCCTGGGCACAAAACCCATCCGGGTCTGCGGCAAGCGCGGCAAGCACCTGTTCCACCTCCGGAATGGTCTCAGCGCTCAACCCCGGTAAAGGCGCGCACTCCCCCACCCCGATCCGGCCCTCTTTTCCCAGAACAAGATACCACACCCGGCGATGGTTCAGCACCCCCCGGGATGTCCCGGCCGGCCGTTTAAACTGTAATTTATATTCGATAACCCGTGCGTTCATGGCTTGAATCTATTCAAACTCCAATACTCTTGATATTTTAATCTACCACGAAGTTCATTAAGAACACGAAGCTTCAAACACTAATCTCTTAGTGAACTTCGTGTTCTTCGTGGTTAAATTGAATTCAGGGGAACTTCGGAAATTTACTGAAATCCGGCTTTCTCTTTTCAAGAAACGCGTTTTTGCCTTCCTGGGCCTCCTGGGTCAGGTAATACAAGAGCGTGGCGTTACCGGCAAACTCCTGGAGCCCCACCTGACCGTCGAGTTCGGCATTGAGCCCCAGTTTGATCATGCGAAGCGCCAAGGGGCTGTGTTCCTGCATTTTCATGGCCCAGGCCACGGTCTCATCTTCGAGCTGCGCCAGGGGCACCACCTTATTAACAAGCCCCATTTCCAGAGCCTCGGCAGCCGTATACTGACGACACATGAACCAGATCTCCCGGGCTTTTTTCTGCCCGATCGTGCTGGCCAGATAGGAGGAGCCTAATCCTGCATCAAAACTGCCCACCTTGGGGCCGGTCTGGCCAAATATGGCGTTTTCGCTGGCTATGGTGATGTCGCACACCACATGGAGCACATGGCCGCCGCCGATGGCAAAGCCGTTGACCATGGCGATCACGGGCTTGGGCATGGAACGGATTTGCTTCTGGACTTCAAGGATATTCAGCCTTGGGGTGCCGTCCTTGTCAATATAACCACCCACCCCTTTCACATTCTGGTCGCCGCCGGCGCAAAAGGCCGTATCCCCTGCCCCGGTCAAAACAATTACATTGATACGCTGATCCTCCCGGCAAATGCGCAAAGATTCGCTGATCTCATGGACGGTGGTGGGACGGAAGGCGTTGCGGTAGCGTTCACGGTTGATGGTGATCTTGCCGATGCCCTCATAATACTCAAAAAAGATATCTTCGAACTCTTTGATGCTTTCCCAGTGGCGGTTTTCTGTCATTTATTGGTCTCCGTATTAGTTATTCTCTTTTTAATTCCCGAAAACAGTCCCTTAAATACCTTTGTGTTGGTCTGGGCATCCGTAAACACCTCTAGCAGGGTGGGGACAATCCGGCCGGGATTATATAACTTTTCAAGGGCCATGTCCAACTGGGAAGCTGAGCTCGCCTGCAGGTAGTCAAGGCCGAATGTCGATGCAAGGCCCTGGGCCTTTGCACTGTGGCCCGCAAAAAAATAGTTTTGAAACACCGCCTGATTATCCTCTCCGGTGGGGCCGGCAAGGTCTTCCACGAAACTGAAAATATTGCCGCCGCCGTTGTTTAGCAGAATAATCCTTAAATTTTTCCCCAGGTATTTATTCCACAATCCGTTGGAATCGTAGAAAAAAGAGAGATCTCCCAAAATAAGCGTATTGATCTTAGAGCTGCATGAGGCATACCCCACCGCCGTTGAGACAGAACCGTCAATACCGCTGGTTCCCCGGTTGCCAAGCCAGGTAACCTCTTTGATGCCGGGGGTTAACACGGCATATCTCACGGTGGAGCTGTTGCCAAGATGCAGGACTGAATCTTCCGGCACTGCCTTTAATGCGCCGGCACATGCCGTAAAATCACTAAAAGGGGCCCGGTCCAGATAATGTTTATAAATTTGCAGGGTCTCTTGCTCGCGGTCTTTCCAGGCCCCGGCATAACCGCCGGATGCCTTTTGGATCTGCATATCAGCCAATTGTCCAAAAAACAGTTCCGGGGACATGGCACAAACCCTGGTCAATGCCTGGTAGGTGTCCATATGCCCACCACCGGCATCCACATGAATATGCTCGTGTGGTTTATTAGCTCTTAAAAATTGCCGTATACGCTTGGATACAAAATGCCTGCCAAAGGTAATCAGCAGATCAGGCTGAAACACGGCGGCATCGCCCGAGGATATGGACCCAAGCACAAGTTCCGGAACGGCACAGCAGCAACCGGAAGGTATCTGCAGATTGGCCAGGTGCTCGGCGGCAACCACGGCACCGGTTTTTTCGGCAAACAGGGTCAGGGAACTGTTAAGTTCTCCATTGCCCTGGGACTGGCCTGCCAGTACAAGTATTTTATCTGCCCGGCCGATCTCTTCGGCTGCTGCGGCCAATGCCTTTTCGTCAAGATTGATCCGTGTCTGTGCATTCCCGATCACTTTAACATCAGGCAGTTGCGCATCCATGGTCCGGTGCAAAGGCTCTTCAAGGGGAATGTTGATATGCACAGGTCCGGGCGCATCAGACACGGCCGTATTAAGTATTTCGTTGATTAACCGCGCACCGGACCAAAGCCGGCAGTCCGACTCCTCCAGGGGCAGCGAACACGATTGCTTGATAAAATTTCGGTACAGCGCCGTTTGCTGGATGCACTGGTTTTCTAGCTGATCTATCCAGTACGCGGGCCGGTCCGCAGTCACCACGATCAAAGGGATATTCTGGTAAAAGGCCTCAGCCACAGCCGGGGCAAAATTAATTGTAGCCGTACCGGAGCTGCACACAATAACAACCGGGTTTTTCTTTGCCTGGGCTAACCCTATCGCAAAATAACCGGCACTGCGCTCATCCACAATCACCCTGCAGTTAAATTGTCCGCAGCCTGCCAGGGTATGAATCAAGGGACCGTTCCTGGACCCGGGGCACAGCACAATATCAAAAATATTTTTACTTAGGAATAACGATGCAAGCTGCTGCACATGGCGCTTTTTTGAAATCATCATGTCTGCTCCCCAACTATCATCAACTTAAATTTCTTAGTACATTTTACCCGTTTTGTCTAGGGAAAATGCTAAAGCAAAAACTTATATCCCACACCTAAAGGAGTGGATTTTACGGCCTAAAGGCCAGAACTATAATCGCGGTGCTGGACGAAATCAGCACCGCGATTCACGGCGGCGGGCTGATCCCGCCGTCGGCTTGACCGATTGGTTATGCGTTTAATGACTATTTTTAGGCTGTTGAATTTATGTTATCATTGAACATTTATCCAGAAATCAGCAGTCACCACTTCGTTTTTATAGTTAAACTGACACCAAAGTTTATAAATGCCCGCAGAAGGGAATTGGGTTTTAAATTTTATCAAAGATGGTTCCCCCTCTTTCATCGCATGAGCATGGATATAGTCATTGACGTTCAATATCTCTGATTTTCTGATTACGACAAGATGAGCTTTCTCACCGAGAAACGGATGCAAACCTTTGACAGGGCTGTCATCCGATACCATTTTCAAATCAAAGGCAACAGTTGTTTCTTCATTCGTTTTCACTGTTTTCGGCGAGACATCCATACTGACCTTGACATCTCCGACAATTATTTCGGTTTTTTTTGTATCCGGAACGGTCAGCGGTCTTGCGGTTCCTTTTATGCGGAGTTTGAGAACTGAAATCTGCTCTCCGCTATTTTCCGGTTTGTAATCACTGAAAAGAGTATACTCTCCGGCATCGGGGAAACTGGTTTCTGTCAGAAAACTGCCGTCTGCCTTATAATCAGGATGAAGATGACGGAAAAATTCCAGATCATCACTGACAATGATCAGATGCATCAGTTTTTCCTGAAATGTTTCAAACCGTGTAACATTAAGCTCTTTTTCATCTTTAATAAGGATCGTTATCGGAAAAATCTGCTCCTGTCTGATTTCAGACGGAACAGACATTTCAGCCTTAAAAGATTTCACTGCACTACCAGATGAGTGCGATCCATGCTTGGAATGATCAATCTGCCCGTTTACAGTCGAAGCGGTGATCATCAACAATATTACCATGATTACTTGAAGATAATTTTTCTTCATACATACTCCTTGTTAACAATACTTCGGTAATTTTTTTCAGACTCAATAAATTCAGTAGGTAAATAATTAAGTAATTAGGGTCAGAGTAAAATTATTTTCAAGATAATGGTTCAACTTATAGTTAAAATTAAAAAATTTAATTTTACTCTGACCCCATTTATGCTGACCCCATTTATGTGACCCCATTCATGCTCTCTACTCTACTCAGATTTACATGCAGATTTACAGCGGAAAAGATTTCCAATGAAATATCTTGTTAGAGATTTTTTGGTAAATTATATGAAACGTTTTCTTGATTTACCGTGATGTATTTTTTTGTTTTGAGATTATTTATAACCGCTGCCAGTTCATTTTCTTCAAGTTTTTTTGTGAATAGAGAGTTGATTGTATTTGATAGAGTTTTAATTTTCCGTGGTCGTGATTGTCCTCGACCAGCAAGGTTTTTCACTATAGCGTTTATTTTCTCGTCATTGTTTGTTGTATTTGATATTCGAAGTATTGGAATCTCGGCCAGATCGTTGACTCGATTTACCCTTATTTTCCTACTTCTCAAATGCTTAACAAGAGGATCAAAACCAGTGTCTTTTGAGACGATATGGTAGTACCCATCTTTATCTTCAGTTGATAACTGACCAAGATAGCAGGCAATATGAAAATCTAAAGCGTTTGGGCCATTACCCGATATCTTTATATATCTGGCTTCTTTCCCGAACTCTTGAAGTGCGCAAGCCATTTCAAAGGGAATTCTGACTTGGTTTTCACCGACAAATACCATAATATTAAAAGGATGCTTTTTTAATATTTCTAAGTTTTTAGGCTGAATATTTTCAAAATCAATGAGAACGTAATTAATCGGTGGCACGTAGATTTTACCTCATTTAATTTTTTCTTTTCTCTAATCACGGTGCTGACCGGCGCCGTGGGCCGATCAGTCAGACGCAGTCTGAATGATCGGTGTGCTGTGTAGTTTTTTTCTGTATAACTCCAACAAATGACATGTACAAATCCTGTATCAATAAAGAACGAAATTGACAATCATTTTGTGCCGGTGTTATAGAATTTTCTAAGGGATAACATTCAAGGTGCTCACCCGCTATTACTTTGATTATGAAACG
>NZ_DDYV01000003.1:0-9433 GCF_002348205.1 Desulfobacter sp. UBA2225
ACCCAGACTTATTGAGAAGTTACGAGGAGAACTTTTTGCTTTGGGCCGATGGTATGCCAGTGCCAATGTCAACCTGGAGATCCATCCCCTGGTCAACGCTTACATCACCCCCATCATCAACCTTCACGACGGGTCGGGCATATTGTTACCCCGGGTTGTTTATGATTTCTCCGACAATATCCGTATTTCCCTGACACTCCTTTTAAACTGGGGGGCAGCCGGCACGGAATACGGCGGATTTGTTATCACGGACACAGGCTTCACCACGGCACCCGCAGACACGGTTTCTGCATGGATCACCTGGTTTTTCTAAACTGATTTCATCTTGAATGGAGATGATTTGTGATCAAAACGTAATCGTGGATTAGACACCCCCCGGGTTACTGCAGACTCTCCAAGCCATTGAAGAAAAAACAAGTAGTCATCATCGGCTTTCTGCCCTATTTTCCTTATTTTGTGTTCCTGATGCGCACTGTGTTGACAGTCCGGTAATATCAAGTCTATTCCTGGGATTGCAAGGCGTTGAGCCGGAGCGTTAAAGGCCGGTCTTCTTCCATCTCTTTGGAAAACCCGATGACCCCCGGATTTCTAAACTGATCAGGACAAGCACAGGCTGCCACCCAGTCCTCCCTCACAGCCTTGAACACCTTAAAGGCGTTGGATTCCAGATCAACAAGACTCTTTTCCATGACCAGTTCCAGGCGTCCTTTGCGTTCCTCAAGGTGCATGAGCCGGGCAATGGGTATACCTGCCGGCTGCCACTGGTGAAAGTCTTTTTCTAAATTGATAATGGCCGCCATCTGACCTGTGGCCCCGCCTGCAATCAGGTGAAAGGCCGTAAGGCCTAAATTGTACGCATAACAGCAGTCAAAATAGGTTGGATCGGTTCCCCGGCCATCATACCCGTAAAAATGGGTCTGGATATTAAAATCAGCCTGGGATTTTCTAAATATATTTACAAGGACCGCAGGTATCTGTTCTTCATCATCCAGCATGCCGGCATGGACCAGGGCAATCTTCAAGGTTTTAAGGGAGATAATATCCGGCTTGACCAGCACGTATCTATCCTGGGGGTTTTTAAACAATGCCGGGGCAAAGAGCTCCGGATCCATTCCCGCACCATCCATAAGCGAAACATAATCATCCCGAAGAATACCTACTTTGTAAAGCCCCTGCTCTCTGAGCACGTCAAGATACTCTTTGACCATGTCCATGATGATCTTCTCGGTTTTAACCTGGGAGAACTGGAAATTGCCGTGAAGATCCCTTTCCACCAAAAGCCCTTCCCTAAAAAATCCGGGCAGCTGGTTGAACAACTCATCGTCCCGGATATTCCATATGGGAAACCGCCCCTTGTCCATCATCCCCTGGGATATCCTGCGCAAATAATCCAATTTTTCGTTCAGGGTGGAAAATGTTCTGTGGAAATCCAGGTCATGGATTCTATTATAATCCGCAATAATTTTATTGAGTTTTGTGATGAACACCTGGATCTCGTTGATAAATTCCAGAATGCCTTCCGGAATGATCATCAACCCGTAATTTTTACCGAATGCCGCCCGCCGGACAATAATATCACAAATGACCCGGGATAGATGGCGCAGGGTCATCCCGTAGGCGTTATAATCCATCTGCCCCCCTTGGGCCAGGGATTTGACCATACGGTCCTGGTCCACATAATCTGCTAACTCTTCGCCGATCAAGGCGATATTCACATGGGTTTGAAGCGCTGTCTCGAGCGTAAGATGGCTTGCCACCCGACCCATAACCTTGCACACATGCCAGTATTTAATATCGGAACTGCCGTCATTGGCCAGATTGGCAATATTTTGTGCAAAGGCCCGGGCCGCAGAATGAAAGCCAAAGGAGGTGGCGCACAACACCTTGCCGTCTTCTGTTTTTACCTGGATATCGCCGTCAATGGTTTTGGGGATGCCGAGGACCTTGATCCCGGAAGATTTAAAATGCTGGGCCAGGAAGGCGGCGTTGGTATTGGAATCATCCCCGCCAATGATCACCAATGCATCAAGATTCAAGCCCTTGCAGACGGTCAATGCCAATTCCATTTTGCTGCCGGAATCAATTTTGGTCCGCCCGGTTTTAATCATGTTAAAACCACCCATGTTCCGGTGGGTGTCCACCAGTTCCGGGGTGATCTCAATGTACCGGTTTTCAAGCAGCCCTTCAGGCCCTTTAATAAACCCGAACATCTTTGATGCACTGTTGAAACGTTTCATCTCGTCAAAAAGGCCTGCAATTACATTATGCCCACCCGGAGCCGGGCCGCCGGAAAAAACAACACCGATGTGTCGCGGTTTTGAAAATTTTGCCTTTGCATTTTCATCGGGGTTAGGATCTGTAATCACCTGCTGTACGGGGTTGTTGATAATTCCGGGCAGCATACGTTCCGCCTCTGTATCTTTCAAAAAACGGTATTCATTCAATGTCTGAAGAGATGTAAGTGATCCATTGAATATCTCTATTTTTTCAGGAGAAAACCGTTTTCGTGCCACATTGTCCATGCTTTCCTCATTCATGGTTTGAAGCGCTTTCGCCCGCACGTCGGAGGGGATCTTCAGGGTATTTTCGTCCATTATTACTCCAAAATTTTTAGTGTTTGAACGCAACCTCACCCATCTGCGCCTTGCATATAGGCAACTTTTCGTCCAAACACGGGATTTGTGTTCAGGCGCTATCTATTGCGTCATAACCTGATTTCGACCATTTTCCTTTGCCTTGTATACAGCCATATCCGCCCGTTCAAATAAATCCTTTGATGACTTATCCCCCTCCTTGATGCAGGAAACACCAATGCTGACCGTAACCCGAACCGTCTCCTCTTTGTACAGGAATTCAATTTTTTCTATGGTCTGGCGAATTTTCTCCGCAACCTGTGTTGCGCCTTCCATATTCGTCTCCGGCATAATGACGACAAACTCTTCACCGCCATACCGGGCAAGCATATCACTTTTTCTTAATAAAGGCCGGGTCCGTTTTATAATTTCCTGCAGGCACCTGTCACCAATGGCGTGTCCATAGGTATCATTAATATTTTTAAACTTATCCGCGTCAATAATCAAAAGGGAAAAAATATTTTTATACCGGAGAAACCGGTCCATCTCCTCTTCAATTTTCTTGTCATAGGCCCTGCGGTTTTTGGCTCCGGTCAGTTGGTCCTCGTTGAGTTTTTTCTCCAACTCTTCAGAATATTTTGTGGCAACCTGCAACTCCTGCTTGAGTTTGGCAAATCCGGAGGCAAAGGAGTTCTTGCTTTTTTCAGCCAACCGACTGATGGCCTGGTCCACTTTCTGCTTTTTCTGCAATGCCTTCTCAATGGAAGCAAGCCCCGTGGAAATCTTTGCCCGCAAATCATCTAAACTTTCAGCCACATCAAAGGATTTTTTGATCCCGGCCATTTCGTCATTTAAGATGGATCCAAACCCCTGATTTGAAGAAAGCAGAGAGCTTGTGTGCTCATAGGAAGAGGCCAGTCTCTTTTCAATTTCAAAAATTCTTGCCACAATATCTCTGATAAAAGCATTAACCTTTTCCCGATCCTGGCTGGTTTCTGAAATATAATTAAAAATAAGGGAAAAAATATTTTCCCGAACTTCTTCAAAACCTTGTATGTCGCCTATCTTAAGCAGGTTTGAGGTAATTAATTCAAGCTTTCTGGTATATTTTTTATCAAGATTGGATTTCAGATGATTCACCACATCGTGGTAACTTTGCCTGAGATTGTCCAGCATCTGATCTTCGGATGAATTTTTTCGAAAAGCGGAAAAAAAGCCTTTCTTTTTTTTGGGGGCGGCCGGGCCGATATCTTCCTGGATCATCGCGGTTTTGATCTGATCGAAAATATATTCGATCTTAGCCGCAGAAGCCTTTTTCCGCATGGCCGCACCCAGCTGAATGCAAGCATCACCCAATGCCGTTCCTTCCTGGGAAAGCACATCTAAAATAATGGGGAAATACCGTCTATAAAGACTATCAAGATTGCCATACTGCGCCTCCACTGCATCCAGTTCCTTGAGCAGGTGGTCCTTCTGGGATCTCAATTTAATGATTTCGGCTTGTAACTGGTCTATTTTATCATCACGTTGTTCGGCCATAATGTATTCCCAAATTTAAACCACTTGTAATGGTTGATTACTTTTAACCAGTGAAACAAAGAAAGTAAAGTTAATTTAGCAGATCCAAAGCTTGATTGCGGCTGCTAAAAATTGTACAAGAAGGCACATATTAACCCAGATTTTAGCCGATTTGCAAATCAGGATTTGAAATTTAGTAGATTAAGGCGAATGATCAAAATCCAATGAGGAGATACAAGGGTGGTATTCAGCTTTTTTAAAAAGAAAACGAAAACCCCTGAGACTGAAACCGTTTCAGAAGAAAATAGACCCGAACAAGAGCCACTTTCACCGCAACCTTCTTTGCAACCGGAAGTCGAACCAGATTTGCCGTTAGATGAATCTGAAAAGGTAACGGAATTTGTCCAGGAAAAACCTGCCATCAAAGAGGGTTCAGGACTGTTCTCAAAACTTAAATCCGGTCTGGCCAAAACCCGGACCGTTTTGAATACGGATATCACAGAACTGTTCTCATCGGCCAAAGCTATAAATGACGATCTGTTTGATACCCTCGAAGAACATTTGATCACCTCTGATCTCGGTATTGATATCACCATGGACATGATGGAGCGGATCAAGAAAAAAAGCCGCGGTCTGTCCACGGGGGATGAGCTTCGCCAGGTGCTCAAAGAGGAGTTGCTCACCCTTTTTCACGAACCGCCCCCCCCTGCCCCATCCGGGCCGAAGCCCTATGTTATCATGATGGTGGGTGTTAACGGAACCGGCAAAACCACCACGCTTGGCAAACTGGCCATGAAATATAAAGCCGAAGGAAAAAAAGTATTAATTGCAGCGGCAGATACGTTCCGGGCAGCAGCCATTGAGCAAGTTGAAATATGGGCCCAGCGCGCAGGGGCCGACATTGTTCGGCACAAGGAAGGTGCGGACCCTGCCGCAGTTGCCTACGATGCCGTTGAAGCAGCCATGGCAAGGGGCGTTGATGTGGTGCTCATTGACACGGCAGGCAGGCTGCACACCCAGAAAAATCTCATGGAAGAGTTAAAGAAGATCAAGCGATCCGTGGATAAAAAATACAAAGGTGCACCCCACGATGTAATGATGGTCATAGACGCCACCACCGGCCAGAATGCCCTGTCCCAGGCGGAAATTTTCCACAAGGCCGTGGGGCTTACCCAGATGAGTGTCACCAAACTGGACGGCACCGCAAAGGGGGGGATTGTAGCGGCGGTCTCATCCACCATGGAGCTGCCCATTTCCTATATCGGTGTGGGGGAGGCCATAGAAGATCTGCAGGAATTTGATGCAAAACGATTTGTCAATGCGCTATTCGACGACTGATCGTGTCATTATAATATTGTAATACCCGGTTTTTCTTTTACGAGGCCTGAGAAAATAATTTCAACGGTCTGAAAGGAAGTTGTGATGAACACAAAGATCGAGGTTTACACCCCAAAAAACTCCATTAAAGTTGTTACGGCCACCTCCCTGTTTGACGGGCATGATGCCGCCATCAACATCATGAGAAGAATTCTGCAGGACTCCGGAGCCGAAGTCGTCCACATCGGGCATAATCGATCGGCCGGAGAAATCGTGAATGCGGCCATACAGGAAGATGCCCAGGGAATAGCGGTTTCCAGTTATCAGGGCGGACATATTGAGTTCTTCAAATATATAGTGGATCTCTTAAAGGAAAACGATGCATGCCATATCAAGGTCTTTGGCGGCGGCGGTGGCGTGATTATCCCCTCGGAGATAAGACAACTGCACGATTATGGGGTGGCGCGGATTTATTCCCCGGAAGACGGCAGCAACATGGGGCTCCAGGGCATGATCAATGATATGCTGAAAAAGATGGATAACCCGCCGGTAAATCCGGACCAACTTGATCTGAAACGTTTGAATGTCGATAATCCTGCCATGACAGCCCAATTTATCACGGCGATACAGGAACAGTCCGCTTCAGCCGGGGATAAACCGGACATGATATTATCAAAGATAAAAACGGCTGCAGCCAACATCAACGTCCCGGTAATCGGCCTGACCGGAACCGGCGGCGCAGGCAAATCCTCTTTTGCCGACGAGTTAATCACCCGGTTCCTTCATGATTTTTCAGATATTCATATTGCCGTGATCTCGTGCGACCCTTCGAGAAGAAAAACAGGGGGGGCATTACTGGGAGACCGGATACGGATGAACGCCATTGAAAACAAACGGGTTTATATGCGATCCCTTGCCACCCGCCGGTCACAGACAGAATTGCCGGAGGTATTGCCGGATGCCGTTAATGTTGTCAAGGCGGCGGGATTTGATATCATTATTGTGGAAACTGCCGGTATCGGACAGGGTGATTCAAGAATTGTGGATCTGGTCGATCTGTCCGTTTATGTCATGACTGCGGACTTCGGGGCACCATCACAATTAGAAAAAATCGACATGCTGGATTATGCGGATATGGTGGTGCTCAATAAATATGAAAAAAAAGGCAGCGAAGATGCGCTTCGCGATGTCAGAAAACAGGTCCAGAGAAATCGGAAAGCCTTTGACCAGTCGCCGGACACCATGCCGGTATTCGGGACGATTGCCTCTAAATTCAATGATGACGGGATTACCGCTTTTTATCACGCTCTGCTGGATTTGATAGAGGAGAAAAAAAAGATTCCGTATAAATCACGCCTTGGGAAAAGCGGCAAAAAGGCATCTTCTTCTAAAACAATTATCATTCCCGGGGAGCGTGTACGGTATCTTTCTGAAATCGCAGATACCATCCGCGGATACCACGAGACCACAGAAGTACAGGCCAAGGCGGTCCGAAGCCGAGCGCACCTGATGTATACCCTAAAGGTATTTGAAGGCAGGGATGATCTTTCTTCCCAGGACATACTGGCGGAGCTGAAAAAGGCAGTTAATGATGCGGCTGCTGGGGTTGATCCGGAGACCGACCGGGCCATTGATGAATTCAACGACTGGAAAACCAGGTATCAACAGGAGGAACTGGTCTATCAGGTACGCGGCAAAGAAGTCAGGGCCCCCCTGTTTACACACTCCCTGTCCCATTCAAAGATCCCCAGGATTTCAATCCCGCGGTTTGATGATCCGGCGGAACAGTATAAATGGGTCAGAAAAGAGAATTTTGCCGGCTGTTTCCCTTATACGGCCGGGGTCTTCCCTTTAAAGCGGTCCGATGAGGACCCGACCCGGATGTTTGCCGGGGAGGGCGGACCCGAAGATACCAACAAAAGGTTCAAGCTTCTGTCCCATGAATACCCGGCAAAGCGCCTCTCCACTGCGTTTGATTCAGTGACCCTGTACGGTTTTGATCCGGACATCCGGCCGGATATCTACGGTAAAATCGGCACCTCCGGAGTCAGCATCTGCACCCTGGATGATGTAACGGTGTTGTATGACGGGTTTGATCTTTGTGCGCCCAATACATCTGTTTCCATGACCATCAACGGGCCGGCCCCCATGATCCTGGCCATGTTTCTAAATGCTGCCATTGATCAGCAGATGGAAAAATTTGAAAAAGAGAATGGACGCGCGCCTTCAAAAAAAGACGCAGCGGATATCCGGCAGTATGCTTTGTCAAATGTACGGGGAACGGTCCAGGCAGACATCCTCAAAGAAGACCAGGGACAGAATACCTGCATCTTTTCCATTGAATTTGCCTTGAGAATGATGGGGGACATTCAGCAATATTTTATCGATCATCAGGTTCGTAATTTTTATTCGGTCTCCATTTCAGGCTATCATATTGCCGAGGCCGGGGCAAATCCCATCACCCAGCTCGCATTGACGCTGGCCAACGGCTTCACATATGTGGAATACTATTTGTCGAGGGGGATGGATATTGACGATTTTGCACCGTCCCTCTCGTTTTTCTTTTCAAACGGAATGGACCCGGAATATACCGTCATCGGCCGGGTTGCCAGGCGGATATGGGCCCTGGCCATGAAGTATAAATACAAGGCAAACGAGAAATCCCAGAAGCTGAAGTATCATATCCAGACATCCGGTCGATCCCTGCACAGTCAGGAAATTCAATTCAATGATATCCGGACCACCCTCCAGGGGCTGTGCGCCATATACGATAATTGCAACAGTCTTCACACCAATGCGTTTGACGAGGCCATCACGACCCCTTCTGCCGACTCGGTAAGAAGAGCCCTTGCCATTCAACTGATCATCAACCGAGAATGGGGGCTTGCCAAAAATGAAAATCCGCTGCAGGGCAGTTTTATCGTGGACGAACTGACAGATCTTGTTGAGGAGGCGGTCCTGATGGAGTTTGACCGCATCACCCAGCGGGGCGGGGTGCTCGGTGCCATGGAAACCGGGTATCAGCGCGGAAAAATACAGGAAGAATCCATGTATTACGAATATCTTAAACATAGCGGGAAATATCCGATTATCGGGGTCAACACATTTATTGATCCGGATGCCGACTATGCAGAGATGGCCAACCACCTGGAATTGTCCAGATCCACAAAATCGCAGAAAGATTCCCAGCTGGCTCGCTTGAAAGCGTTCAAAGAGAGGCATAAAAAAGAGGCGGTCGAGGCGGTTGAGGATGTAAAGCAGACGGCCTTGGGTTCCGGTAATATGTTTGAATGCCTGATGAAGGCCGTCCGTGTGTGCAGCCTGGGAACCATGACAAACGCCTTATATGAAGTCGGAGGGAAATACAGACGGAATATGTGACCTGTGTTGGTTAAATAAAGGCAGTTACTACCCTTTGAACGCGGTGTTCGACGGCTGATTCTATAACTCAAAAAGATCCAGGGATGGTGTTTCCAGATCTACATAGATCATCCGGCTCTCCCCGGCCTGATTTTTGCCAAGAAGAATATTAAGAACAGCCATCGTCTGAAAAGATGCGATCAGTGCCGGAGACAAGACCGGCGTACCTAAAAGATGTTCGGATGAACAGGCGCTATCCTTACCGCTGTAAAGCATTTCCATACTGTTATCCGAGGGCTGGATAATCATCACCCGGCCCGCGAACCCGGCAACGGCCCCATGCACCAGGGGCAAACGGCATTTGCGGGCAATGGCAGCCAGGATCAGTCTGTCACCCGGTGTATCAAGGCCATCAACGATCACCTGGACATCTACAAACAGGGCATCCTGATTCGGATCCTTCACCGCAATTCGATGGGCAGTAATTTGTACAGCAGGATTGATCAGGCGGCAGCATTCCTGCATCACTTCGACCTTGGGGTTGCCCAGGGTATTTTGATTCGCAAAAACCTGACGATTAAGATTGGTTTCATCAAAAGAATCCGGGTCAAAGATGTGCAGCGCGCCGACGCCCAGGCGGGAAAGGCCTTCTATGACATGGCCCC
>NZ_DDYV01000329.1:0-5226 GCF_002348205.1 Desulfobacter sp. UBA2225
TCCGTGATGTCTGCCAGGGTATAATTGGAATTTACGGAAACAATTTCCATGCCCGGGATTAAAGGAGTCAATCCTGATGGGTAAGTGTCGCAGATGCCGAAATTGAGAATGGCGCGTTTGCGCAGGCCCCGGCGGGGAAATCGGGGTTGGCAGCCCAAAGCATCCTTTCCGCACAACTGGGGTGGCGTCACTCGCTTTTCTTTTATTTCAAGTATATCGCTTCTGAATGTGACCACCCGGGTATCCAGATTCGGGTGTACCTGATTTATTGTGGGAATGGTGCCCAGGAACACGGATTCTCCCAATCGTATATTGTTGATCCGGCCGGGAAGGCGCTTGTGCTCCATCCATTTGAGCAGTACGGAGCCGCCCACCGAGACGGTGTTAACCTTAATGTCGAGTTTGGATTCAATCTGATCAGCCAGGTGGGCCATGATACCAAGGTTGTATTCATCCGGTACGGTTCCGGCACAACACCCCAGGTTGGTGCCGATGCCGGCAAATTTAATGCCTCGGGGCTTGATCTGGTGAATTTTGCGTACGGTATCCAGCACCTGATCGGGCATAACACCTTCTCTCAAGTCTCCGGTATCCACCATCAAAAGAATGCTGTGGGGGCAGTTCATGGCAATGGCCGTTTGGTTGAGTTGTTGAATAACGGCCAGTTCAGAGTTGAAACTTGTGCCGAAGCACTGGACAATGGCAGGAAGTTCATGGATTGAGGGCAGGGCAATATATATGGGTCGCCTGGGGAAGACAGGTTTTGCCCTTGGACCGTGAGGCACCCTGGATATTCCGATATTTTCAAAACCTAAGTCTATCATCTGACTGATCATCTTCTGGTCTGCACATGGGTCTTTGATAATTCCGGTGATACCCAGGTGATGTTCCCTGCAGTACCGGGATAAAAAACGGATATTGTGACGCAGTCTGTCCATATTCAGGATTAATTGACTCATAATGATGTTAAATTTTATTTCCGGAATTTGATTATCAGGATGGCAATATCATCGGACTGGGGCGCAGAATCGGCATGTTCCCGAATGCGATCTAAAAGATTATGCACTATTTTTTCCGACGGCAGATCCCTGTCTTTTGACACTTCATCAATCATCCGTTGATTTGAAAATTGCTCCCCGTCTGTGTTCATCGCCTCGTTAACCCCATCCGTATATAACATAAAACCCTGTCCATTATTAAGGGTTAAGGTGCTGTGCGAATAAATCATGCCCGGCATGGCACCGACAAGGGTTTCTTTTTTTTCTTCTATAAAACGGGCCCCGTCATGGTTGATAATAATGGGCGGGTTGTGTCCGCCATTGGCATAGACAATCCGGCCTGTTTGAATATTCAAAATCCCGATGATAAGGGTAACAAACATGGAACGGGGATTGTCGGAGCTTAATACATTGTTGATACTGGTCATCATCCGGGCAGGTGATACATCCTTGCCGCTGAATACTCGGATAAGGGTCCGGATGACCACCATGAACAGGGCTGCAGGCACACCTTTGTGGGAAACATCACCTAAAGTAAAAACAACATGGTCGTCATCAAGCCGGAAAAAATCATAAAGATCTCCACCGATTTCCTTGGCCGGCTGCAACGTGGCATACAGATCTATATGATCAAATTCAAGCAGCCCCGGAAAGATTTTGGGCACCATGCCCAACTGGATTTCTCTGGCAATCCCCAGTTCACTTTCAATCCGCTGCCTGCCTGAGGTGATGTTGATCAAATCCTGGATGTTCCGGCTTAGTTCGTGGCGCATAAGGATAAATGACGCAGCCAGGTCTCCCACCTCATCTTTGTGATTTTCAGCCAGGTCATCCACCGGCGTTGCCTTTTCCATGGGGGTGGTAAAATTGAGTTTTGGAATTTCTCTGGCATAGGATGACAGGCGTTGCAAGGGCGTAGCGATCCGGCTGACTACCAGAATAATGGCCACAAGACCGGCCATGAACATCATTACGATGATCAGGCTCTGCCGGATAACCAGACGCTGGGCCGGCAGTTTGATCTCCTGTAAAGGAATGATGACGCTGATATACCATTTAAAGGGTTTGAAATAATAACAATAGGCGATCATTTTTTTTGCATTTTTATCGGGCATGTCCGGCAGATAATGAAAGTGTGAAAATTCACCAGATGCGTTTTGACGGATATCGTCATTTATCATATTACCGGTCATTCGATTGATCCGGGTCCCCATGGCCTGAGACGCACTTGCCAACTGCGGAATCAGTGCGGCACCTGATTCATCAAAAATATAGACAAAGCCGCTGTCAGCGATTTTCAGACTTTGGGTATAATCTGTCAAAGAGAGGATGATCTGTTCTTTCTGTTTTTCCGCCAGGGCCTGGAGTCGGCTGATATCCACGGATACGCCGATGGTTAGTGACCAGGGTGTAAATGGTTTGAAATAGGCAAGCACCGATGCGTTTTCCTGGCTCTGGTCAAAGTTGAACGCAGCAAAGTCCCCTCTTGGGGTTAAGTGATCAAACTGCATGACCTGGGATAGGTTCCTGTGTTTGACATCCATTAATGATTTTAAAGAAAGGGCGGTTACCTGCGCATTGGACGATGCTATTATATTGGATTGTGCATCAATGATGTAATGCTTGACATTATCAAAGGGGGCTGTTTCAATCCAGGACAGTGCGTTTTTAAGTCCGTTTGTCTCCTGTGATTCACCCTTTGCGGCAAAGCCTTCAAATACCGATGCGATAACCTCGACCGTGTTCTTTAACTGGCTGCGTTTTAAAAGGGTCAGTGCCCGTTTTTCCTTCAAAAGGTTGCGGTAATCTGCTTCAATAATCAAATCCAGGGAGTGCAGAATGTTCAACGCGGAATCCTGCTGGGCCGTCAGCATGGCGTTACCCACATCCCGGTGGGTGGAAAAGATGTTAACCAGGGTAGATATCACCATGACCAAAATAACAGCAAATAAAATTTTTCCCTTAATGGTTGAGAACATTGCGGTTTTGATCTCTCCTCATCTATCTAAACTGTTACGGCTGTCATCGTAAACAGAACTCATATTTTACATTCAACACGGTTAGCCTATACCACAGTCGGCCCTCAGGTCCATACAATTTTATAAAATCGTAAAGCGGCGTTGATATTTTTATTTCTTCCGGCCCGGTTCTATTCGGGTATTGTATTGTTGCTGATATTTGTATACGCTGCACTCATGTTTTTTGGCTTAGGAATTTGAAAAAAATGCCCTAAATGGCTGAGTTATAAATATGGGTCGACGGTTTTTATCGACAATTAAAGGTAAAATCATTGTTTATGTGACCCTGGTGATGGTTATCTCAACCGCTGTCAATCTCTATTTCACCAACAGGGATGTCGGACAGGCCATGTTGGTGACCCAGGAAAAATCAGCCCGTAATATTTTGCACTCCTTTTATCTGGTAATTCGCGAGGATTATCACCAACTTCTGACTTCCAAGCGGGCAATGATCCTGACCAAGCGCAATCAACTCAAACAAAAAGCGCGAATGATTCAATCTGTTTTTACCGGTTTCTGTACTGCCGTTGCTCCCGGGGATGATTCCCGGTCAGGGATTCAAAAGGCCCTTGCATGGATTAACAATACCCCCTTTGAAAACATCGATTTTTACATTATGGATGAGGACTTTAACCTGATTTCAAGCTCGAATAAAAAGATGGGCAAAGGGGCTTACAGAACCATTGAGGATATTAAAGACAGAAAAATTGCCGAAGTGATGCAGTTTGACAACTTGCACCACCGCGGTGATTTTGCAATCTTCAACACGGTTGGAGAAAACGGCCGATCCGCTCAGGTCCTGGCTTTTTTTCTGCCGTTTCCGCCCTGGAAATATACCATTGGGGTATCCGTGGACATCAGTGGCATTGAAGCTCAAGCCCAGGCAGAGAAGGAAGACTTTATCCGTTCCCTGAATGAATATGCCGGCCGACTGACTATCACTAAAAGCGGATTTGTTTGTATGGTTGGTGCAGATGACACAATCCTGATTCCGCCCCCTGATCTTGGTGAAAACACCACCAAAGACATTATCCGCTGTATTAAAGAAAAGACAGGTATCCAGCAGATCCGAACCACGGATATTGCAGATATTTCGGAAATCAGATATGTTGCCCGGCTGGATAACGGCGGCAGCCGGACCATGATTATTTACAGCACCTATTTTAGACCGTTGAAGTGGTATACCGGTGTTGTTATTCCCCTCAATGAGATCAATGCCGCTGCAAAACAACTGGTTGTACGGCAGAGCATTATTATCGGCCTGATGTGTATAGTCGGCATTATTGCCGTCTTTGTTCTGGTCTCCCGGATTTCAAAACCATTGACTCTTTTATCCCATTATGCAAGGCGGCTGCCCCGGCGGGATCTTTCCAAACCTTTGCCGGAAGATTCACCCATTGATGAATTGATAAAAAAACATAAGGATGAAGTTGGTGCCCTTGCCGCATCTTTTGTTCTCATGCGTCGGGAATTGAATAAGAATATTCAGAACCTTGTTCAGGGCACGACAGCTCGGCTGCGTATGGAAAGTGAGTTGAACATTGCAAGGGAGATTCAGCTGGGTATGGTGCCCAAAACCTTTCCGTTTTTTCCTGATCATCCGGAATTTGATTTGTATGCCACGCTTACGCCTGCAAAAGAAGTGGGCGGGGATCTATATGATTTTTTTCTTATTGATGAGGACCGTCTGTGCTTTACCCTGGGCGATGTGTCTGAAAAAGGGGTGCCGTCGGCATTGTTCATGGTGGTCATCCGTACCCTGATTCGGACGTTGAGTGAAAAGATGGAATCTCCCGGTATCGTCATGGAAAAAATAAATGAGATTTTAAGTACTGACAATCCAAGATCCATGTTTGTCAAGCTTGTCATCGGTATTTTCAATTTTAGGACCGGTGAGATCCTTTATGCCAATGGCGGGCATAACCCGCCTGTGGTCATGCCNNTGCAACAGTGAATGCTATTTTAAAAAAGGGGATGATCAACCCGTAGTGGGGGCTGTTCCCGGCATTTCATACACTGACATATCATTGCGCCTTGCACCCCAAGACAGTTTTTTTCTGTACACCGACGGTGTGAATGAAGCCATGGATGCCGATTTTAAACAGTTTTCCAGCGAACGCCAGCTGGCTGTCCTGGAATTTAATAAAAAAAATAGTGCGGAACAGGTGAGTAATGCTGTGCTCGACGCTGTCCGGAAACATGCCGGAAAA
>NZ_DDYV01000344.1:0-2875 GCF_002348205.1 Desulfobacter sp. UBA2225
GCGGTCCTGCAGGTGCTGGATAAAGGCAATGCCGTCAATGGTTACGTTCTCGTCAAAGGCCAGTCCCAGGTACTTGGTAAAAGAGCTTTTACCGGATCCATAAAAACCGGACACCCAGACACCCACCTCGTTTTCACCACCTGCTTCCATTGCCGCCTGCATTTTCCCAAGCAGTTTTTCAAACTGCTCTTCAATGCTTTCGGTGACCACGTATTCTGAGATTTCAGCCTTGAGACCGGCTTGCTGGGAAGCACCATAGGTGATTACTTTTTCAATGGTGCGGTAAATGTCCTTATTTGTATCGAATAAATTTTTAATTTCCATGGCAGGTTCCTAAATTTTGAGTATCAACCACCAACGTGAACCGATCTGTAATTGCCGTCCTCCGGATAGAATCCTAAAAATTTCAGCTGGGTTTTGCCCGTTCGTGTTCCTGGATAAAAAAATATTGTGGGGAGCGTGAATTTGCCCTGGAGCCGGCTTTCAATGGCGCCTATCCTCATATAAGGATGCAATGCTTCAATGTCGGTAACCAACAGGATATTCCGGGGATCTGATTCCAGGTCTTCCAGCACAGCTTCGAGTTTTTTTTGCAGCGTACCGTTGCCCAGGGCATTGGCCAGAGCTTTATTGGTTTTGTCCCACTGCAAAGGTGCTTTGGTGTCGGCTGCCAACCAGATTTTTCGCAGCGGTGCCGCCTCAAGGATCTTGTTTATTTCAACGGCCATGGAAAAGATGTTCACCCTCCATCCTTCATTTTTAAGTTTGGCCGTCCAGGCAGGCATTTGACGTTTAACGTCAAGGATTTGCTTTGGGGAGAACACCAGGTAAAATATGGGCTCGAAACTGGCATGCCCAAGCTCCCGTCCCGTTTTGATCCGTTTGATCAATTCATTAAAATCAGCTTTCAGTGATGACATCAACGACCTCCTCCAAGCTGTTAAAACGCCAGCTGATTCGTGTTACATCTGCGGCTGACTGAACAATCAGCCAGTCTTTTTTTGAAATTCGTTTCAACTCCTCTCTAACATCATCCGGCGTCAATCCAAACAGCTGCCATAAATTGTGTTTGATGATGCGATTGTCACCCATCTGTTGAAAATGCAGCCAATATGAAAAAAAGAGCAGGGTATATTCCTCAAGACGGATGGATTGGATTTGCCTGACAGGGGATCGCTTGGATGACAACATACCATAATCTGCGCAGCATCCAATCAAATAAGATGAGACTCTGCGTATGGTTGTTTCGGACCAGGGCTTTTGGGTTTTCCCTTCATTGACGGCCTGGCTGACAAAATCTCTGGCATCATCAATTGAAAGCATGTCTCGTCCGCCGGGATACCGGTTCCAGTAAATCTCTATTATGAAGTTAAAAAGAATCTGGTTGGCCAGCGCAGTAAACACGAATAGATGCTGGTTAAAAACATGTGCCGGTGCATTTTGGCTAATCGGTTTCAGAAATCTTGCTGAGTCTGTTTTCAGATATCTGGGTGAAAAGCATTCGCCAATTATATTTTTCAACCGCCTGGCAGAAACCATGGGAAACAGTCCGGACTCTAAGGCTGCATAATAGAGTTCACTCACTGTCATCCCGGGTTTGTAAATCGACAATAACGACTTTGTCTCTTCAATAAGGCCCAAGCCCGCCTGAAGTTGTGTCGTATATCTTATTTTTGAACCGCCGGTCATATACATCTCATGTAAGGAAACGTTTTATAATCACCTTGAAAGGCTGAAATATAGTGCGACCGGGAGATTTGAATCAATGCATCCAATTTATTATCCGCGTATTGGCCCACGGTAACAGGTCCATCTGATTCTTTGACAGTATCTTCACCCAATTCTTTAAGTCTTTCAACTGCTGTGTCGTGGCTTTTCAGGAAGTCAGACATGTTGTTAATGACTTTATGCGCCTGTATGCACTGAAAAAGTGCCCGTTCGATAGAATCCGGGAGTCGATAAAGGTGATAGTGCTTACCGATGCCTATATGTTCGTCATGGACAATCGACGCCGCCTGACAGACGCCGCTGTATTGAGCCACATCAATGGAATTGGGGTAAATCGGCCCAAGAAACGCTCTGCTTGATGGTGACAAAAAAGAAGAACCCCACCAGGATGTCTGCTGTTTTTCACCTAAAAAGCCGACCAGTATCCTTGTTTCACATATACGCTGCATTGAGTCCGGTTTCATTAATCATCCCTTGTTAAATCAAATTTATTCATACTGTATATGACTCGACAGGCTGTTACAAAATGCTGATTTCCCCAATTTTTGCGTTGGAGAAATAAATTTGGTCCTCAAAATACTGTAAGTAGAGAGGTTCCGAGAACAATAATTCATGTAATAGAAAATAAAAAGCATCATTGTTTTATTTAAAGTTTTTGTTATAAATATCTTTGCTATTTCCCCTCTCTTGTGGCATCTAAAAAGGTTCAACTATAAATGTAGATATTTTTCGAAAGGAATTAAAATAATGGAGGAACGGTACATCCCTTCCCAGGTCGAGCCCAAATGGCAGGAATACTGGAAAAACACCCAGCTTTTCAAAGTGGAAGAAGACTCGTCCAGGGAAAAATATTATCTGCTTGAAATGTTTCCCTACCCTTCGGGAAAGATTCATATGGGGCATGTGCGCAATTACACCATCGGAGATGTGGTGGTCCGCTACAAGCGCATGAGAGGGTTTAATGTCATTCATCCCATGGGATGGGACGCCTTTGGTATGCCTGCAGAGAATGCTGCCATTGATAACAATACCCATCCGGCAGCCTGGACCTATGACAATATCCGGGCCATGCGGGCCCAGCTTAAGAAAATGGGGTTTTCCTATGACTGGGACAGAGAAATTGCCACCTGCCGGCCGGAATACTACC
>NZ_DDYV01000141.1:0-3137 GCF_002348205.1 Desulfobacter sp. UBA2225
AGTGTCCCGCTTTTTTGAGATGGGAGAAAAAAATTATTACTAACCCGAATATTTACGGTGCAATGGCTGGTTTCCCATGCATAACAGCCAGTTGCCAAAAGATTTTGATGACAAGGCCCAGAAAATCGGATATGTGGCCAAGGCCGGTGGCCTGCAGGGATATCTGGTATCTAAAAACGCGGTTGAAAAATACAACATCAAGTCTTTGGATGACTTTAAACGTGAAGAGGTTAAAAAGGCCTTTGACAAAAACCATGACGGCAAAGCCGATCTGACCGCCTGTCCTCCGGGGTGGGGATGCGAAAAAGTCATTGCCCACCACTTAAAGGTTTACGATCTCGAAGATGATATCAATCCGGTAAAAGCATCCTATGAAGCAGGCATGGCGTCTGCCATCGGTGGAGACAAAGCAGGAGAACCCATCTTCTTTTACACCTGGACCCCGAACTGGACCGTATATAAACTCAAACCCGGGAAAGACGTGATGTGGATCAACGTGCCTAAGATTCTACCCACTGAAGCCCAGGCCATGGTCGTGGACATGATGACCCAGTCCGGCATCGACGGCGCAGTTACGGATCCGGTGAAACTGGGATTTATTGTTTCGGATATCCGTATGGTAGCCAACAAAAAATTTTTAGCGGACAATCCTGCGGCCAAAAAAATTTTTGAACTCTTCACTCTGCCCCTTGCAGATATTAATGCGCAGAACACCCGCATGAACGCGGGTGAAAAATTAGCAAAAGAGATCCAGAAGCATGTCACGGAGTGGATTGCTGAAAATCAGAAAAAATGGGATGACTGGCTGGCCCAGGCCCGGGCCGCTGCAAAATAGACTGTTCCTTTTTTTCAAGATATAAGCCCCCCCCCCTGCAGGGGGTCTTATTTTTGGTGTTAATATTCTGAGTAAATAGTTGACGGTGGGGCTGTAATTATCGTATACTTCTAAAGTTGTACTAGTTCCCAACTATAAACAAAGGAGAGAACGATGAAAATTAAGATGAGTGTAGTGATTGTTAGTTGTGTTTTTCTTTTCGCAATGATCTTTGCCGGTTGCGGACAGCAGGACAAGCCGAAAGAAACCGCCAAAGCACCTCAGGTTGAAACCCAGGCTGCTGAAAAAGTTGAAACCCAGACTACTGAAAAAGTTGAAACCCAGACTGCTCAACCTGAAACCCAAGCAGTTAAGGAAGTTGAAACCCAAACCACTGAAGAAATTAAAACCCAAACTATTGAGGAAGATAAAACTCCAGCTGCTGAAACGCCTGCAGATGTAGAGGAAGCTCCGGCTGCAGAAAAAGAATAGAAAGCCGGTTTTATCTATGCAGGCCCAATGGGCGATTTAGAGTGGTCCCGACCCATGAACTCGACAAAAGAATGGATTGCTAAAAATCAGGCCAGATGAAACGACTGGCGAGCCCCCGGGTCGTTGCAAAATAGAAGGTTCTTTTTTTCGATAGATCCCCTCCCCCTTGCAGGAATACCAACCTGCAAGGGGGGTATTTTTTTTGGTGTTAGGAGCCTGTGTTTAAATAGTTGACGACAAACCAGCAATTATCGTATGATCCTAAAAATTTCTTGATACCCATATTATAACCTTTGGAGATAACGATGAAAACCAAGATGAGAGTGCTGATTGTCAGTTTTCTTTTCGCGATGCTCATTGTCGGCTGCGGAGAGCAGGACAAACCGAAACAAGCACCTGAGAAAACCACAGAAGTTGAGGCAAAAGCATCTGAAAAAACCGCAGACTCCCAGGATGCACCGGCTGAGGAAAAGAAGCTGAAAGCCGGTTTTATCTATGTGGGACCGGTGGGCGATTACGGATGGTCCCATGCCCATGACTTAGGCAAAAGGTATGTTGAATCTCTCTATCCTTGGCTGGAAACCGTTATTGTTGAATCGGTGACTGAAGCGGATTCCCTGAGAATCATGGATCGTCTTGTCCAGCAGCAGAAATGCGATGTGATCTTCACCACCAGTTTCGGATACATGGATAACACCGTCAAAGCCGCTGAAAAATATCCGGATACAAAATTTATGCATTGCGCAGGGTTCAAACGTGGCGCCAACCTGGGCACCTATTTTGGCGATCTGTATCAAATGTACTACCTCAACGGTATGATGGCAGGAATATTGACCAAATCCAATAAACTTGGTTATGTTGCCGCCTACCCCATTCCGGAACTGATCCGCCACATCAACGCCTATGCCCTTGGTGCCAAGGCCGTCAACCCCGATGCCACCGTGGACGTGAAATGGATCTATGCCTGGTACGGGCCGGACAAGGCCAAAGAAGCAGCTGAAGCACTGATTGCTGAAGGTTGTGATGCCCTAGCATTCACCGAGGACACCCCTGCGGTCGTTGAAGTAGGCCAGACTCATTGTGAAAAAGGCAAACAGATCTACACATTTTCCCATTATTCCCCCATGCAGGTGTATGGCAAAGATTCTGTGGTTTCAGGCCAACGCATGGACTGGGGCGGAATGTATGCCAAAATCCTGAAAGATATACATGAAGGCACCTGGGATCCCAGTCAGGACGTCTGGTGGCTGGCCAAAGAAAAGGCCGCCATTCTGGGCGGCAGCCCTGATGAAACCGTCAACACCAAATTTGTTGAACCCCTGAAACATGCCATGATTAAAACTGAACAATTTGGTGAAATCAGCGCCTATGACCTGGTCATGAAACGCTATGAGCAGATGAAGCAGGGCGTTGAGGTATTTGATCCGTTCATGGGTCCGGTTTCCGACAACAAGGGAGAGATAAAAATCAAGGAGGGGGAACGTGCCTCCAAAGATGATCTGCTTTCCATGATGTATTTTGTGGACAATGTGAAAGGCGAAATCCCCAACAAATAGTTTTATGATTAAAATACAACGCCTTGAAATGAAGGATATTTGCAAATCATTCCAGGGGGTTCATGCCAACAAGGATATCAATCTTGAAGTCAGTTCCGGAGAGATATTAGGCCTGCTCGGGGAGAACGGTGCCGGCAAGACAACACTGATGAATATCCTTTACGGCATTTACCAGCCCGATTCGGGAACTATCCTGATCAACGGCAAGCCCGTTCGTATCTCCAATCCGGTGGAATCCATCAATCTTGGCATCGGCATGATTCACCAGCACTTCA
>NZ_DDYV01000155.1:0-23791 GCF_002348205.1 Desulfobacter sp. UBA2225
ACCCGGCCGTGGAGAACCAGGCCACGGACAGGGCGTTTCGCATCGGGCAGACGAAAAAAGTCCTGGTGCATAAATTTGTCACCCGGGGCACCATCGAGGAAAAGATTGATTTGATGATCAGTGAAAAACAGGCCCTGGCCGACCAGGTGGTCACCTCGTCCGCCGAAGGACTGATCACGGAAATGGATGATAAAGACCTGCTCGACCTGTTCCGGCTCTCCCTGCCCGAATAAGGCAGCAGATAAAAATATAAAGGATAGAGGATAAAGGATAAAGGAATCCAAGAATGTATTACGGGTATCCCAAATACGTCAGCGTGGCGGAAAAACAGGCAAAAGCCGAAAAAAAGCTTGCGGCCTTAAAAAAGAAAAACCCCGGTATTCAGCCCGTGGTCATTCAGGGCCAGGCCCTTGCAAAAACCTGGTGGGGCAAGGCCTGGAACAAAAACCTGGAACGGTACGCCGATTATGCCAACCGGATCGGCCGGGGCCGCAGCTATGTCCGGCACGGGGCGGTCCTGGACCTTCAGATCCAGCCGGGCAAGGTCTCCGGCCTGGTCATGGGGAGCACCAGCACCCCCTACCGGGTCACCGTCACCATAAACCCCATTCCCCAAAAACAATGGCAGCACATCAAAGATCAGTGCAAAGGGAAAATGGAGAGCATCAAGCAACTGATGTCCGGCAAGTTTCCCAAGGCACTTGAAGATCTGTTCACCCAGCAAGGCAAAGGTCTTTTCCCCTCTCCCAAAGAGATTGAACTGGATTGCTCCTGCCCGGACAGTGCAGTCATGTGCAAACATGTGGCAGCCGTGCTGTACGGAATAGGTGTCCGCCTGGACCAGGATCCAGGCCTTTTCTTCGTCTTAAGAAAGGCAAAGGTCAACGACTTGATCTCCGAAACCGTCAAAGAGACGAAAAAAGACCTGCTGAGCCGATCCGAGAAGAAATCTTCACGAATCATTGATGAAGAAAGCAGCAGCCTGTCGGATATGTTCGGCATCGACCTTGATATGAATGGATCGGCACTCTTGCCGCCGGCCGTGCCGGAATCACCCGGTAAAGCATCCGCCAAACCCGGGAAACCAGGACCTGTGAAATCAAAACCCGGACGGTCAAAAGCCGCAAGAGCCGAAAAAAAATCCCCCCGATCCGCCGATACCGGCAAAAAGAATGCTGCCGCCAAAATCAAAGACGCTGCCGGCATTGAAACCCTGTTGAGACGACGGACAAAAGGTCATACAACGGCGACTGAACTCATTGAAAAATCTGACATGGATCCGCAAAAGATCAGGAACATCCTGTACGGCCTTATCAAAAAAGGCAAACTGGAACGGGTATCAAGGGGCGTTTATAAATGGGTCAGACCGGAACCGCTTTAGTAATGAGAGCGAAATAACTTAACCTGGGAGCGGGGGCGGGTATACCCTATAACCGTGATAGACAGCCTATCCGCTCCCGGATTCAAGATGGTTCAGATGCGCCACGACGGCTCTGATTTCACCGTAGGAATAATCGTCGCCCAGTTCGTTTTTCATCTGGGTCAGATTCTTGTCAGGCGATACGACTGCCGCGATGGCCGCTTGTTTTTCTTTGTCCGGCACCAACTGATCCACGGACAGTTCGCCGTTGCCAATAAAGGAACATAAGTGCCCCTGAATGGTGGTGGGAGCCAGGCCCCGTTCTTCGGCAATCTCGTCCACGGCCAGGCCGTCTTTAAACAGCATCAGGCTGATCTCCCGGGTGTTGGCTTGGGGGGCGGCATTATCCGTGCCTGGGGTTTTTTCACGGCGGGTTGCCGTCTCTTTCTCTGAAGTCTGTTCTGAAGGACGCGGTTCAGGGGATTCATCACCCGGGATCTTTTTTTCATTGCAGTAGGTATCCACCATGGCCAGCAGTTCCTCTCCATAGCTTTCCACGGTGGCCGGGCCCACCCCTTTCAGGGCTTTCAGGCTTTTTTTCGACCGGGGCAGGCAAACCGCAATCTGAACCAGGACTTTCTGGTGGGCCACCTGGAACGCTTTTACATTTTGAGCGGCTGCGGTCCGGGTCCGCCATGCCTTCAAGGCTTGAAACATTTCAGGATGGGCAATGTCGAGCTCGGTGTAATCCGTAGTGGATGAACCGGCACTCTTTTTTGACTGATTTCCCGGCGTATCTGCGATGGCTTGGGACGACACGGCCCTAAGGTAAGCGGTTGTGGAAAATCCATCAGCACAGGATAAAATCCCGGCCCGTTTGACACGGACTTCCTGCTTTAAATTGTCCAGGGCATTTTGCACCTGCTTGGCCAGGGCCGCATTGTCTGTGTCCACGGAACCTGTTTCAAGCAGACGACCAAACACCTGATCCAGGGCATTGCCGAACCAGGCACTGGCTTTTTGCACCCGCTCCTGGATAACGGCACTTGTTTCCGGCAAAGGCTCATTTGCCATCAACTGCTGCAGTTGAACCTGAAATTTATCACTCACCTGGAACACCTGGTCCCGGGCCCTGGATTCCAGTTCCGCCGGTTCACCAAGCCCGGGGATGCGCAGCACATTGCGGTTATCCCTTGCCAGGCGCAGAAAATAAAAAAACAACCCTCTGAAACTTGAGCAGTCAAAGCATCTCAGCACCAGGGTCTGCTGGCAGGCGGCACGGGCGGCTCTGAAAATCCCGGCAAGGTCCTGGCCGGGCGGGGCCGTCCGGTTCATGAAATCCACCACCACCGGGTCGGTGCCCAGGACGTGGGGCGGCACAGGGGCGGTGAGCACCAGCCCGTCAAGGCCGGTACAGCGGCTCAAGGCCACATATACCTGTCCGGGAGCAAAGGCATTTTTTGCATCCACGATGGCCCGGTCAAAGGTTAAGCCCTGGCTTTTGTGGATGGTCACAGCCCAGGCAAGCTTTAACGGAAACTGCTTGAATCTGCCCACCACCTCCTGTTGGATGGTGTTATCTTCCTCGTTTACCTTATATGTAACATTTTCCCAATCTACCGGCTTGACCTCCACAACGGGACCATCCTTAAGATCCGACGCACTTTCCCCGGCCGCTCTTCCGGCACTGCCCCGGCAGGCAACGGTTACGGTTTCCCGTCCCACATGGGTCACCTGGCCGATGGTGCCGTTGAAATAAGCTTTGTCAGGGGAAGCATCATTGCGCAGAAACATCACCTGGGCCCCTGGTTTAAGGGTAAGCTGCTCTCCTGTGGGAAAGGCATGGGACGGAAAATCTCCGGACACTTCTGCAGCCAGGGTGTATGCTTTCTCCCCAAGCCGGGCAAGTTTCAGATTATTAATGGACTCAGCCCGTCTATTGTGCGTGGTCAAGGTAATGTATCCTTGATCCGGGGGATCGGGCCTCACCTGCCGGTTGAGGATATCAGTGCAACGGCGATCCATGCGGTTTTCGCGCACGGCATTGAGCAGACGGATAAAATCAGGATCGCTTTGACGGTAAACGGTTTCAAGCTCTATTGTCACCAGATCGGAGCGACTTAACGCCTGGCTTGAAAAAAAATAGGGGGAGGCATAATACTTGGACAAAAGACCCCATTCTTCGGGTTTGGTCACCGGCGGCAGTTGAAACAGGTCCCCGATGAGCAGCAGTTGCACCCCGCCAAAAGGCCGATCATCCCGTCGCAGGCGGCGCAATACCGCATCCAGGGCGTCCATCAGATCAGCCCGGACCATGGAGATTTCATCAATCACCAGCAGATCAAGGCCGTTGATAATCTGTTTTTTAACCTTTGAAAACCTGAAAAACCGCCGGTTATCCTGGGATCGATCACTTTGTCCGGGAAGATATGGCCCCAACGGAATCTGAAAAAAGGAGTGCAGGGTCACCCCCCCGGCATTTACGGCGGCAACGCCTGTGGGGGCCGCAACAAGGAACTGCTTGGGGCAAAACGCCGACAAAGATTTCAGGAACGTGGTTTTACCGGTGCCGGCCCTGCCGGTCAGATAGATATGACACAGGGTTTCCCCGACAAAAGCCCGGACCGCCTGGATCTTTTTGTTTCCTTCAAAGGAAGGTAATGTGGATTTCGTAACGTTCATAACATTTACGCTTTTTTGTTAACCGAATCCCATTTCTTTTCATAGTTGGCCCTCACCTTTTTCAAAAAAACGATCATTGTACGGATCTGTTTTCAGCAGCCTGGGGCAGGTAAATATCAAAACAACTGCCTTTTCCTTCAACACTGTCCACAAAGATATAGCCCTTGAGCCGGGCAACAATACCCTTGATAATGGGAAGCCCCATGCCCGTGCCCCGTCCTTTTGTCTTTGTTGTAAAATAGGGTTCAAATATATTGTCCATGACGGCACGGCTCATCCCGTGCCCCGTATCTTTCACCTGCAAATGAATATAGGAGCCGGGCAACATCTGGCCCGTCTCTTCAAGGGGACTTTCGTTAACCTGAATTTCATCCAGACAGACGGTGAGAACCCCGCCTTTGTCCCCCATGGCATGATAGGCATTGGTGCAAAGATTCATGACAAGTTGATGAATCTGGGTGGGATCTGCCATCACAGGCGCAAGATCTGTTTTGACCAACGTTTCGATCTTTATGGCTTTGGGAACAGATGCGCGCAGCAGCTTTAAGCTCTCCTTGATAATGGGGCCGGGGTGGCAGCGGATATACTCCCTTTCCCCCTGGCGGCTGAATGCCAGGATCTGTGCCACCAGGTCCTGGGCCCGACCCGATGCATTTTTCACCCGGCGAAGGTATGTCAGCATCTTCCCAGCTTCCGGACACATTGACAGGCATAGATCCGTATATCCAATGATAGGGGATAAAATATTATTGAAATCATGGGCAATACCGCCTGCCAGAACGCCAAGGGCCTCCATTTTCTGAAGCTGCACGATCTGACGTTTAAATTCACCCTGCTGCTTTTCATACTTCTGACGCCTGTAGACGCTTCCGACCTGCTGGGCCACGGCCATGACCAGGTGAGTGTCATTTCTATCCAGTCTTCTGAGGGTGACTGTATTTACGGCAATCATGATGCCGATGGCTTCCCCATCCACTTCGATGGGGCTGATAATAAAGGAAAGGGGTTTGAGACGGTCGGCAAGGTCCTGACTCTGGGGATATTTTTGCTTCAACCACGCCATATCATTCACAAGCATGGTTTTTTTGTGCCGGAAGGACTCATAAAACACCCCTTCGGATGACCCATCAAGGGAAATGCTGTAATTGCTGATGTAGAGCTTTTCAACCTCGGTAAAGCCATACCCGCCACGATAGCACAAAGACGTTTTCTCATCATTGGCGATCATGATCATCACTCGGTCATACCGAAGTTTTTTACCCACGATATTTGTGGTCCGTTCAAAGATGCAAGTATCAGGATCTTCAAGCTCCAGGGCCTGGCCGATATCGACAATGGCCTTTGAATTTTCCGCATTGACCTCAACCTGATTGAGCATCTCTTCCCTGGCGGTATGAATACCACGTAAAGACTTTGCAAGCGCCTTTGATTTCACCCTCTGGCCGGCCCACCCCAGAGCAAAAAACAATAAGGCCGGGCAAATCAGCCACAAACTTTTGGGCACAACAGCGGAAGGTATTATCCACAATGCAATGGGCATCGCGATTGCAGCAACACCGGCAAGCCAGGAAAGCACGGCAAGTATGGGAAACGCCGACCCCTTCCAGGATAGCTCATACCGGCAACCCCCGCCCCCGTTGAATATACATTCCGGATGCTGCACGGACAATTCATTATGGAGAAAAACATCCACAAGCCCCTGGAAATATCCTTGTCGGAGCTCGCACTGAAAAGGTTCTTCTTTTACACCTTCATTGGGTGTGACCATAATTTCGATTTTATTTTTTTCTATATCACGGATAGAATAACGCGAAGCGCGGGTCAAGCCTCCGGCATATTTTACAATCATCCCACAGGCCCGCCTGACCCCGGCGAATGGCAGCACCAGGCTGCGAATCATTCCCAGGCATCCGGGCGTCACAGCATACCGGCCGGCCGACCTCGCGATTCTCAGATTATCGGTAAGCATGCACAAACGTTCATGGAACCGATTGATCTGTGCCTCGGAGATCCCCGGGGCATTCTCCCCGGTCTTATCGATTCCAATCCCAGCATCGGCCATGAGGTCTTCGACTTCAATTTCGGGATATTTTTCCAGAATCAGGGCCGAATAGGCATCCAGTACTTTTTTGCTATACACTTCTTTTCCTTTTGCAGTTTCCATTTTTGATTGTTCCATGGGTTGAAACTTTGCATCCGGTCTTTAATGGTTGCCGATCAGCGCTTAAAAATTCAATCGCCTGTTATAAACCAAAACGGCACCTCTTTCTCTAGAAAAATATTATTTTAAAATTCAATCCATACACAGACACCGTGAATTGCAACATTCACCGCGCATGCGAAATCAACGACAGCGCGGTATATTCGATATACCGTATCAGAGAGAGAACTCCATGAATTTTTTGACAAAAATTTTATGATATATTATATCAATATACTTTTATAATTTATAATGATGGAGGATAAATGCAAACAGGAAAAGTTAACCAGCGAATTTTATCATTCATGGAAAAACGGGGCATGGATATCACCGCATTATCCGAGGCTGCCGGCCTTGACCCCCAATTTATCAAGACCATGCTTGACGAAGACGCCTATCCCCCCCCTTGGGCCTTTAATGAAAATTGCCCGGGCACTAGGTGTGCGTCTAGGCACCTTTCTGGATGACCAGGACAGCAGTGATCCTTATATTGTCCGCAAGGCGGAACGGGCAGACAGTTTTTCCGTTCTTGACAGTACCAACAAAGCGCCTGCCTTAAATTTCTATGCCCTGGGCAAAGGTAAGCCAGACCGGCACATGGAGCCGTTCTTTGTTGAAATCCTGCCTGAATCCGCAAAGAAAAAAACACTCTCTTCCCATGAAGGCGAAGAGTTTATTGTACTTGTCTCAGGAGTTGTGGAAGTGATTTACGGGAATGAAACATATGAACTCAAGCCCGGAGACTCCATCTATTACAACTCTGTGGTGCCCCATTATGTCTCCTGTGTCGGGGAAGAAAAGGCTGAAATTTATGCCGTGGTTTATATCCCGGAATAACAAACATCTTAAGCCAAAGAGGAATAGAGCACATATGGACGAAACTTTGCCATTGCAATCCCTGACCATAGGGCAAATCTTTGACAGAACCGTTGAAAAATATCCGGACAACCCGGCCGTTGTATATGTGGACAGGGATTTTCGCCTGACGTACCGCCAGCTTGCCACCTATGTAGATGAAACAGCCAAGGGTTTGATGGCCCTGGGCATTAAGAAAGGAGAAAAGGTAGGTATATGGGCCACCAATGTACCATACTGGGTGATTTTGCAGTTTGCCACGGCCAAAATCGGGGCTGTGCTGCTCACAGTGAACACCAACTATAAAACAGCGGAACTTGAATACCTGCTATCCCAATCTGACTGTGAAAACCTCTTTCTCATTGACGGATACCAGGACACGGATTACATATCCACCATATATGAACTGGTGCCGGAGCTGAAAACCTGCCAGCGCGGCCACCTGAAATCTGAAAAATTCCCCCATCTTAAACGGGTGATCTTTCTTGGCCCTGAAAAACACAGGGGCATGTATACGATTCCCGAAATCCGGGCCTTGTCCGTCATGGTTTCCGATGATGAATACCAGGCCCGCCAGGATAGCCTGGATTGCCATGATGTGGTGAACATGCAGTATACGTCGGGAACCACGGGTTTTCCCAAAGGCGTTATGCTCACCCACTACAATATCGCAAACAACGGGTTCTGGATCGGTGCCAACCAGAACCTGGGCCCGGATGACCGAATCTGCCTGCCCGTGCCCCTTTTCCACTGCTTTGGCTGTGTACTCGGGGTAATGGCTTTCATCAACCATGGCTCCTGTATGGTGATCCTGGAAAAATTTGATCCCCTTTTGATCATGGCCTCGGTGGAGCAGGAAAAATGTACCGGCCTTTACGGCGTGCCCACCATGTTCATTGCCGTGCTGGAACATCCCCTTTTCAACAAATTTGATTTTTCATCCCTGCGCACCGGCATCATGGCAGGATCGAACTGCCCCATCCGTGTCATGGAGAAGGTTATCGACCAGATGAACATGACGGAAATCACCATCTGCTACGGTCTGACCGAGGCATCTCCGGTCATCACCCAAACCCGGCAGCACGACGACATCCGGGTACGGACCGAAACCGTGGGACGGGCCCTGCCTCACCTTGAAGTCAAGGTCATTGACCTTGGCACAGGCAAAGAACTGCCCCGTGGCCAACAGGGGGAGGTGTGTGTTAAGGGATACAGCGTGATGAAAGGATACTACAACAACCCCGAAGCCACGGCCCAAACCATTGACGAGGAGGGCTGGCTGCACTCAGGCGATCTTGGCGTCATGGACGAAACAGGCAATCTGTCCATCACGGGCCGGCACAAGGACATGATCATCCGGGGCGGGGAAAATATCTATCCCAGGGAGATCGAAGAATTTTTATACCGCATGGATGGAATCCGGGATATCCAGGTGGCTGCGGTTCCCAGCGAGAAATACGGTGAGGAGGTCGGTGCCTTTGTCATTCTCAATGAGGGGGCAAATCTTGAGCCCAGCGATATCCAGGACTTTTGCCGGGGAAAAATAAGCCGCTACAAAATTCCCAGGTATGTCCATTTTATCGATCAATATCCCATGACGGCCTCGGGAAAAATTCAGAAATACAAATTGACAGAGATGTCGGAAGAAATTTGGCCGGAAAGGCGCTAAGCAGCTGCACATAAATGGTGTTTTTGTCCAACTTCAGTGTTGGACAAAAATCCTCATTTCTAAACAGACGCTAAAAAAAGAATAAAAATGAAAACCTATTCTGCTGTTGCCTTGTTCATTGTCTGCTTACTTTTAACCGTGCCCATACTCACCGGTCCGGCCCTAGGCCGGGAGTTGACCATCATGACCCATGACAGCTTCAGCATCTCGGCGTCCGTACTTGAAGATTTTAAAACAGCCGTGGGTGCCGAGATCACGATTTTACGGTCCGGCGATGCCGGCCAGGCCTTAAATAAGGCGATTCTGTCCAAAAACAATCCCATGGCGGACCTGTTTTTCGGGGTGGACAACACCTTTATGGGCAGGGCCCTGACCAATGACCTGTTCATTGCTTACACCCCAAAAGGGTTTGAAGAGATTAACACTACCCTCCTGGTGGATGATGAACACCGTCTGATACCCGTGGATTTTGGAGATGTCTGCCTCAACTATGACATCAAATGGTTCAAGGCAAAACAGCTTGCCCCCCCGGCCGGCCTTGAAGACCTGATACGCCCGGAATACAAAAACCTTACCGTTGTCCAAAACCCGGCCACATCATCCCCGGGCCTTGCCTTTCTTCTGGCCACCATCAGCCGTTTCGGGGAAAATGGATACATCACTTTCTGGCAAAATCTTAAAGCCAACGGGGTCATGGTGGTAAACGGATGGCAGGAATCTTACTGGGGTCAGTTCACTGCCGCCTCAAAAGGAGACCGTCCCATTGTGGTCTCCTACGCCTCAAGTCCTGCGGCAGAGGTGTTTTATGCCGAGCAAAAACCCACCACAGCCCCTACCGGTATCGTCATTGGGAATAGATCCGCCTTTCGCCAGATTGAATTTGCAGGCATCCTGAAAAACAGTGCCAACACAGATCTTGCAAAAAAGGCCATGGATTTTCTTTTAAGTAAAGCATTCCAGGAAGACATCCCTTTGCAGATGTTTGTGTTTCCGGCCAACACAAAAGCAATGCTGCCCGAAGTATTTTTAAAACATGCAAAAATTACGGATGCGCCGGCATCTTTACCCGCAGACGAGATCAACCAAAACCGGGACAGATGGCTCCGGGAATGGACGGAAAACCTGTTGCGGTGAAAGCAAGGAGTTATACCCACCCTTATGTGCTCGCGGGGCTTGTTCCCCTTGTATTTTTCCTTGTTTTCTATTTTTACCCCCTGGCCGGTATTTTTCTTCGAAGCTTTGTGCCGGACTTTCCCGCACACTTTCGTATTGACCTCTCTTTTTTGAATCAAATTGTCGAATCGCCGCGCCTTCACCATATCATCTGGTTCACCTTCTGGCAGGCTGCCGTATCCACCGGCCTGACCCTGGTGTTTGCCTTCCCGTGCGCCTTTGTCATGTCCCATTACCAATTTAAGGGGAAAAAATTTTTAACCCTGTGTGCATCCATCCCCTTTGTGCTGCCTGCCGTGGTGGTGGCCGCAGCCCTTGATGCAAGTTTCGGCAAAGACGGATGGCTGGGAATCTTAAATATCCGCCACCCCCTGGTTCTGATTCTTATGGCCCATGTGTTTTACAATTTTTCGGTCATGCTCAGAATTCTGACCAGCTTCTGGACAGGGTTGCAGGGCAATATCCAGGAAACGGCAGCCATGCTCGGGGCAGGACCGTTTCAGGTATTTATCCATGTGACCCTGCCCCTTCTCATGCCTGCGGTATGGGCGGCTTCCTTTCTGGTGTTCATCTTCTGTTTTTCAAGCTTTGGCATCATTCTGATTCTTGGGGGACCTGCCTACGCCACCATAGAGGCAGAGATCTACCGCCAGGCCGCGCATATGTTCAACCTGCCGGTGGCATCTTTTCTCTCCCTGCTTCAAATCGGGTTTACCCTGGTACTCATGGGCCTTTACACCGCCTTTTCCCGAAAGGCGGTTCGCTTTGTGCCCAAGGCCGGCCAGGCCAAATTCAAACGACCGGGGAAATTCATGGAAAAGGCAGCAATTACAGGCAGTTTCGGTTTTATTATCCTGTTATGCCTTTTTCCCTTGGCAGCCCTTGCAGGCAAGTCCATGGTTCATGAGGGGCAATTGTCCCTGATTTACTACCGGGCCATTTTTGACAATCCGTCAACTTCCATTTTCCATATCCCGCCTTTTACGGCGATTAAGTTTTCCTTCATCTTTGCGGGAACCGCTCTTTTTATCGCCCTTGTGACAGGCCTTTGCGCAGCCCTCTGCCTGAACCACCTGGACCGGATAAAAGCAAAAAACCTTGCCGGATTTTTTGACCCGTTGTTTATGCTGCCCCTGTCCACTTCCACAGTCACCCTGGGATTCGGCATCATCATCACCCTGGACCGACCGCCGCTGAACTTACGGTCTTCAATTCTGCTTGTCCCTTTAGTCCATGCCCTGGTGGGATTTCCCTTTGTGCTTCGGGCGGTGCTGCCTGCCTTGAAAAGCATCCCCAACAACATCAGGGAGGCTGCCTCCACACTAGGCGCCGGCCCTGGAAACATATTCAGGTGCATTGACCTGCCGTTAATATCCGGGGCATTGACGGCAGGCGCCGTGTTTGCCTTTACCATAAGCATGGGGGAATTCGGCGCCACCATTTTCGCGGCAGGCCCGCGCACCCCCACCATACCCCTGGCCATCTACCGATTTTTAGGCCAGCCGGGCGCCATTAATTACGGCCAGGCCATGGCTATCTCCACCCTTCTCATGGCAATCACAGCAGCCGGGTTTATCCTCATTGAAAAAATCAGTTCAAAAGGGCTACAACACTTTTAATGGAAAGTGAACTCATCATACACAACTTAAGCAAAACCGAAACGGAAGGCGTCTGCCTTCTAAACAACATCAACCTTGCCCTGCCCCGGGGCAGCCGCCTCTCCGTACTCGGCCCTTCGGGCAGCGGAAAAACCACGCTGTTGCGTATGATTGCAGGGCTTGATATGCCGGACTCCGGCGATATCCGGTTCAACGGGGGCTCTATCCTGGATATCCCCCCGCACAAGCGAAATTTCGGCATGATGTTCCAGGACTATGCCCTGTTTCCCCACCTGGATGTTTTTCACAACATTGCATTCGGCCTGAAAATGAAGGGCATGCCCAGACAGGAACAGGCCCCTATTGTGGAAGAAATGCTGGCGCTGATCAATCTCAAAGGATTTGAAAACAGAAAGGTGGATAAACTGTCCGGGGGCGAGCGTCAGCGGGTGGCCCTGGCAAGAACCCTTGCCCCAAGCCCCAGGCTGCTCATGCTGGACGAACCTCTGAGCGCACTGGACCGGGTCTTGCGAAAACACCTTCTGGAGCAACTCACACAAATTTTCTCCCGGCTTCACATCACCACCATATTTGTCACCCACGATCACGAAGAAGCCTTTGCCGCCGGATCTCGGATCATCCTGATGAACCAGGGCTGCATTGTCCAGGCCGGCACCCCAAAAGATCTGATGCTGCGCCCGGTGAATGACTGGGTCCGGCAATTTATGGGCTGAAGCATCGTTAATAATTGCTCTTGTTTCTTGATGCCTTTACAAATAGAAAACTAATAAAATAAGATAATCCAGGCCAAAACCAGTATTCTGGACAAAAGACCAAACCCCATGGTCAAAAGGCAGATGAAAGAACCGTTGCGGCCTCCGTAAATGGCGATATACCGAGGCAAGGTCCGGCGCAGGCGGGTAACCGGTATCATGAGCAGACCTCCGGCTATGAGGGCAGTGATGGCTTCATAGCCGCTGATGCTGTTTTGGGTCAAAAGGGTTGACATGTAGCTGATCCCGGCAATCGGACTGAATATGTAGGTGGTGAGCGGACCGATTACGGCCGGGGATAAACCCAGGGCGGATGTCAAAGGAGCGATCCCGGCCTCTACCCAGGAGAGCATTCCCGACAAGGTCAGCACCTGAACCAGCAGGGTCACGACAGCCAGCACACCGATCATGTTGAAAAACATTTTTTTTCGGGCATGCCAGGCGTCTTTCAAAAGCCGGGTCAAACTGCGGTTAAGACATTCCGGATCATCCGGCGAGCATTCGTAGGCCGAAAACGGGTCCTCCCCGGTTTCCAAAGGCGCTTTGCCATTGCCCCAAGCCCTTCCGCAGATCAACACATAGCAAAGTTTGAGTACGCCGGTAAGCCAGAAGGCGGCAATGTAAATCATGGCCAGACGGGTGCCGAGCAGAGGCAGAACAATGGGAAGCTGAAAGGTCAGAGTCTCCCTGAGATGAAAGGGCACCGTATTGAGGATGCCGGTAAGGCGCAGCTCACGGTCATTTAGTCGTCCGTCCGCATGGAATTGGGCTGCCATGGTGTGGGCCGCGATCATGGAACCTATTGCGGCCAGAAAACAAACCGCTGTTTCGGCCGGTAGCCGGGCGGCTCTTGCCACAGGTTTCCCAAAAGGTTTCAGGTGGCGCATCAATCCCATCTGCATGAACAGCTCCACCCCGAAAAGACTTATAAACATTACCGAGCCCATTCGAAACACCAAGTCCGCCGTAAACACAATTGAAGATAATAAAATTTCCATGTCCAACCATAATGGGGTTTCAGTACCGGTAAAGCTAAGGAATGAGATCAAAACAATTTAATCTGGGAGTGCGGGCGAGACGCCCACGCTCCCGGATATAGCAAAATGGGCAAGTTATTTAAGACCCGTTCCTTAGTATTGCAAAACTATCATGTCTATATCTTTTAGGATTTCAATACCAGTTCGACATAGACCATAAATTCTAAATATAAATCTTTTTAGTTGAAAAACTCGCACAAAGACACCAAGACACAAAGACACAAAGATTTTCTATTCAACTTTGTGGTCCTTTGTGCCTTTGAGGCTTTGTGCGAGAATAAAATGAGAATTGCTGTACACAGACGAATCTAATCAGCACGCCCCTGGGCTTGGCGAAGCAGCCTTGCGTTTTTTTCCTTTACGTCCGGATATGCAGCAGCCAGGCTGTCGGATTTTTTGGCCAGGGAAACCGCCTGAACGATATTACCTTGATATAGCCGGGCCCTTGCCATCAGATGCCAGACCAAAGGGTCCTGACCGTCAATGTACAATGCCTGCTCCAGGGTTGAAAAGGCAAGCTGGGGTTGCTTGCGGCGCAGCTGATTTTCGGCACTCTCAATCATCCGGGTCAACGCCTTTGGCCGGGAACGCTGAACAGGACGAACGGCAGACAAAAGCCGATTCTCCTCCTGCTTTCCCCCACCAATTGTCGAATCATAGGGCGCAGCGCGTTGATCCCTTACAGGCCCGCCGATCTCGGGCACGGATTCAGGGGGCCGATGGGACTGGGGTATTGAGACAGGTCTTTTTTGCGCACAGGCGGATAAAACCATAAGAGTCATAAATAAAATGAAATAAAAAAAATATCTTTTCATTTAAATACATCCTTGAGCCAGTCAATGAGATATTGCGGCTTTTTTTTCTGTACCGGTTGTTGGCCAGACCTTGGGTATGCCGGGGTCTTAGGTATCACTTGGGTACCGGGGTTGGGAAGAGGATTAAAAAGAACAGGGGCAGACCCCTGGATAAAAGGCACGGCAAGGGCACCGGGAGCATTGCTGTCTGTGCGAAGCCCGGTTTGCGGATCAATCACCGCCCATTCAATATTCTCCGGCGGCGTCAGGACCAGGGGTGTATTGGGGATTTGTGCCATGATCCGGCCAAAAACCTGCAGGGCCCCGGAAGCCCCGGTGAGCCCTGTGGATTGATTGTCATCCCTGCCCACCCAGACCACGGCCAGGCGATTTCCGGAAAATCCGGCAAACCAGGTATCCCGCAGATCATTGGTCGTACCGGTCTTTCCGGCAATGCCCAAATCGGGTGAAAGCCATCTGGACAGAGATCTGCCTGTACCTTCACGGACAACAGTCTGAAGTGTTTTGTCCACCAGGAATACCGCTCCCGGATCCAGGTGCTGTTCAATGTTCAAAGAATAGCGCTGGAGTGTTTCCCCTTCAGGAGTATAAACGGCATTGATGACCCGGGCCGGGGTGTAGAATCCCCCCGAGGCCAGGGTGTGGTAAACCTGGGCAACCTGGACAGGCGTCATTTCAAAACTGCCCAGAAGCATTGCAGGAACAAGCGGGGGATTGGGTTTAAAGCCCAACTGCGCCATGGTTGCAAAAACGGTTTCCAAACCAAGATCCATGCCAAGCCTGACCGTGGAGGTATTGTAGGAGTGAACCAGGGCCTGGAACAAGGGCAGTTCTCCATGGAATTTTTTGTCAAAATTCATGGGCTTCCAAAGATGACCGCCACTTTTCAATGCAACAGGCCCGTCATTGATCCGGGTCACCAGGGTATAATTTTCGGGCCGTTCCAGGGCCGAAAGGTATACCACAGGCTTCACCAGGGAACCGATGGGACGATTTGCGTCCAGGGCGCGGTTAAACCCTTGATATTTCGGTTGCTTTCCCCCAACCAGGGCCTGGATCTCATTGGTCGCAGCGGCCGTCACCACCACACCGGCCTCAAGCTTTGAATCTCTCCCTGCCATGAAATCCGCCACCCCTTTTTCTGCAGCCAACTGCACCAAAGGATCCAACGGGGTGAAAATACGCAGCCCCATGGTTTTTAAATCCTTTTCACGGTATTCTTCAAGCAGTCTGCGCTTAACGAAATCCAGGTAAAAGGGAAATCGCCATTGCCGAGGCACCGGAATAACGCTTAAGGAACTGCCGAGTGATTTTGTAAGCTCGGCGGATGAAATCAGCTCCTGGTCTGCCATGAGACCAAGCACAGTGTTTCGTCGGGCAATGGCCCGGTCCGGATGCACCCTTGGATTGTAGACGGACGGTCCTTTAAGCATACCCACCAACAGAGCTGTTTCCTTAGGCGAAAGCAACTCCAAAGACTTGCCGAAATAAAACTGAGCCCCGAGGCCGAACCCGTATATGCCCCTGGAACCGTCCTGGCCTAAATAAACTTCATTAATATAGGCTTCAAGAATTTCTTCCTTGGTAAACTGACGCTCAATGGCTGCTGCGACAAAGGCTTCGCTGAATTTTCGTTTGAGCGTTTTGTCAGGGGAAAGAAAAAAATTTTTTGCCAGTTGCTGGGTCAGGGTACTTGCGCCCTGGGTAAGCCGACCCTGGCGGATATTGACCACAATGGCCCGGAAAATGGATTTAAAATCAATACCGTAATGGGAATAAAAATTTTTATCCTCCACGGCAATAATGGTCTTTTTAAGTAATGTCGGGATATCTTCAGTATCAACAAGGATACGGTCTTCCATGGACGACGGGTAGAACTGCCCTATCAGCACGGGGTCCAGCTGTTCCATGTCAGCGATCCGCTCCCCGCTTTTCAATTGGTCAATGAGATCGCCGGAAATAGTTAGCTCGACGCGCCGCACGGGGCGGCGCTGTTCACCAAAATCAAAGGATCGGCAACTGAGGACAAACCGCCCCTGATACCGGGTGTAAGTACCTGGAACCGTCAACTGCACCTGGGTTTCAACCCTTCGGTATCCGAGCAAATCCAGTTCCTGCTCAAGGGATTTGACGGACAGCTGCAAGCCCGGATAAAGGGTCATGGGCCGTGCATATACTTTGGCCGGCACATCCCACAACCGGTCTTTGAATCGCTGGGCCACCTGATGGTTGATCAGGTAAGCATAGGCGAAAAAAGCCATGCATGCACATAACAATAAAAAAATGACCAAGCGTCTCAACAATTTCATTTAGACCACCTTCACTAGTTGTGATCCAGGATGTCGAGATTAAAGAGCTGCCGGGCCACATTCAAATAGAAAGAATCGTCCCTGTGATCACCGGTGTGACGCAAAAATAAAATAGGATCATGAATGGCACGGGAAGCAATGGCCCGTGTCATCCTGCGGATGGCATCGGTATCCGCCGTTGACAGATGGGGCAGACCGGCCAGTGTTTTCTCACATTCCAGATTCACAATGTCAGTCATTTTCCGGTTGATGGCCTTGATGGTGGGCACCACGGCCAGTTCATCCAGCCATCGCCGGAAAGCCAGCAACGCTTCCTCCACAAAACCTTGCGCCCTGACGGTCTCCTGTTCCCGTTGACTGATATTTGTTTCAACAATATTTTTCAAATCGTCAATATCATAAACATAGGCATTGGATATTTTATTGATCCGGGGGTCAATATCCCTGGGTACGGCAATATCAATAAAAAACAGGGTCTTGTTCTGTCTTTTTTTCATGACGCGCTTGACCTGGTCACGGGTTAACACATAATCCGTGGCCCCGGTGGAACTGATAATGATATCCACATCAGCCAGGGCAGATTCCCGTTCCTCATACTGGACCGCCTTGCCGTTGAACTTGCGGGCCAGGTCCAAAGCGTTTTTAAATGTGCGGTTGGCCACCACAATCTTTTTTACCTGATGGGTCATAAGGTGTTCAACAGCCAGCTCCGCCATCTCGCCGGCCCCGATGAGCATGACGCTTTTGGTGGCAAGATCGGCAAAAATTTTATGGGCAAGTTCAATGGCGGCATAGGAAATGGAGACGGCATTATCACCAATGCCGGTCTGTTTTCGCACCCGTTTTGCCACGGAAAAGGATTTGTGCATCAGGCGGTTAAGCAAGACCCCTGTGGTACCGGCACTTACCGCGGTTTTATAGGCCTTTTTCACCTGCCCCAGAATCTGGGGTTCTCCCACCACCATGGAATCAAGACTTGCAGCCACACAGAACAGATGGCGGACAGCATCGTCATCCCGGTGGATGTAAAGGGATGATTTGAATTCAGGAACAGGTAACTGCTTCAATTCAGAGATAAACCGCATAACGGTATCAATTCCGTCATTGTTGTCCAACGCCTGGTTTCCCGGTATATAGAGAAATTCCAGGCGGTTGCAGGTGGAAAAAACCAGGCCTTCCTTGATACCCGGATCCCGCTTTATAAAATCCAGGGCTGTTTCAATCTGTTCCTGGGAAAAAGAGAGTTTTTCCCTGAGCTCCACAGGCGCGGTCTTATGGCTGGCACCAATCAGAATTATCTTCGACATAATGGGTTAATCTGTGTCCTGTTCTTATTGGGTAAACCCCTGGTGATGCCCGCCAAGGAAAAAATTCACCCCCAGGAAGGTAAAAATTAGTATGATAAAACCAATCACGGACATGATCGCGGAATTACGGCCCCGCCACCCCGAATTAAGCCGCAGATGCAAAAGCGCCGCATACACCAGCCAGGCCCCCAGGGAAAACACCTCTTTGACATCCCATCGCCAGAAACTGCCCCACACGGATCTGGCATAAATAAGACCGGTGACAAGCCCAAACGTAAGCAAGGCAAACCCTGTGGAAATACAGGTATAGGAGACGACATCCAGAAAATCCAAAGACGGCAGCCGCTTGAAAAAAAACCCCGGACTTTTGCCTTTGATGCCCTGCTCTTGAAGCAGATAAAGGATACCGGCACCGCAGGCCAGGGCCAGCATGGACTCCCCGGTAAAGATAAGGATGATGTGCCCGAAAAAGAAAATGCCCTTATATATCTTGTCCGGGGCCTGGGCTGCTTCGGGCAAAAGAATGGCTGCCAGCATAAGCACGCTGATCATGGCCGTGGCATAGACACCAAGAATTTTTAAATAAAACCGGTACTGCACATAGATGAACATGGCGGCAAGAGACAGGCCTGCCATGGACAGGCTCTGGCCAATGGTGTAAATGGGCAGCCCGCCAAGTGCCGCGCTCTGCAGAACAATGGCGAACAGATGAACCACCGCCCCGATACCCACAGCGCCCAAGGCGGTCTGCTGTATCCGATCTTTCTGGTAAAACAGATAACAAAAATACCCGCCCGTACTGATCAGGTAAAAAAACGTTGCGCACTGCAAAAGGATAAAAGGAATATTCATAAACATCACAACTCCCGGGTACCGAAATCGGGCATAAGCCCTTCCAGGCTGAAGCCGTCACCCAGCACCATAGCAAGTACGGCATCAATCTGGTGGATTTGTCCTGCGGCGATCTTTTCAGGCAGATCGGCATCAAGCAGGGCACAAAAAATTTTGCGGTGTCCCTTGGGATCATGTCCCTGTTCCAGCAAAATGGATCTGATGCGGCCTAAAAGGGTGGCAAGTATACCGTATTCACGACCGAAACGTGTTTCAATCGCCATGCGCAGGCGCCTTGAAAGGGCCGGACTTGCCCCGCAGGTAGATACGGCAAATAAAAGATCGCCCCTGTCCACCACTGCCGGCAGGATAAAATCCCCTTTATCCGGACCGTCAGCAATATTGCACAATATATTTTTCTTTTGTGCAGCCTGCCGTATCCTGGCATTTAACTGCATATTATCTGTGGCGGCAAAAGCCAGACTCATGCCGTCCAGATCCGAATCCTGAAAATCTTTCTTCTTTAATGTAATGGCAGAAAACGGCGTATTTAACAGTTCATCTGAAAAGCCAAGGCTGACCACGATGACCCGGGCACCTGCCCCGGCAAGGCCAAACGCTTTTCTTGTTCCCACTGCCCCACCGCCAACCACAAGGCAGCATCTGTCTTTAACATCTAAAAAAATCGGATAGTAATCCATCACCTTATCCCTTATTTGCCCTTGTTTGGGCAGGGGGTTTAATATATATTGCCTGTTAGTTTTTTTCAATCTTTATCCTTATGAAGGCAATTCCGTGATTATCGATTTCCATACCCATCTTTTTTTTCAGGCCGTTGCAAATGACAGGACTCCCTTCTTGGACAACGAACCTGAATTCAAGCTTCTATACAATTGCCCAAAGGCAAAAATTGCAACACTGCCCCAACTCATTGACACAATGGACCGGCACGAGGTGGATATTTCCATTGTTTTAGGATTTCCATGGCGCAACCCCGAATACACAAAAAAAAATAATGATGCGATAATTGAAGCGGTCACGGCGCACCCGAAACGGCTACGGGGGCTGGCCTGTTTTGATCCGGCCTGGGAAGGTGCACCCAAAGAGGCTGAACGCTGTATTGATGCAGGGCTTTCCGGTGTGGGGGAACTGGCCTTTTACTTATCCGGCATTGACGATAGGGCCATCCGGCGTCTGGAGCCTGTGATGGATGTTCTCAGGCGCAAGGGCAATTTACCGTGTATGATCCATACCAATGAGCCTGTGGGGCATCAATATCCGGGAAAAAGCCCTGTCACCCTTAATCAGATTGAGAATCTAGCCCGAACCTTTCCGGACAACAAAATCATTCTTGCCCACTGGGGCGGCGGCATCTTTTTTTATCACATCATGAAAAAGCAGATGAAAGAACGGCTTAAAAATATCTGGTATGATACGGCCGCGTCTGTTTTTCTTTACGAACCGGAAATCTACGATATGGCGGTCAAGGCAGGCGTACTGGAAAAAGTTCTGTTCGGCACGGATTATCCCCTGCTGACCCCTGACAGGTATTACACTGACATTGACCAGTCAGGGCTGACTTTAGAGCAAAAACGGATGGTACTCGGAGAAAATGCCCGGAACCTGTACCCGGACTTATAATAAGGTGGGGACTAACAGGGATGTCCGGGGTGCTCTTCCATACAAAAAACGGATCTTGTTTTGGAGGTAGCCTTCAATCATTGGGAGCAGCTTGTGGAGAAAAAAGCAAAAAAGGAGACTTAAGAAAAAGATGTCAATCCATGATACCACCAACAGGCAATCGTTGGCACCCAGAATAGAGGTGTCAGAGGATTCAATTCCTCGAGGTGAGAATGACGGGAGAAGCCTCCTAACTACGATGACCAAAGAAATTTATATGCTGGCCAGATTGCATTATGATTTGTTGAATCCAGAAAAAATAAGTCGGGTGTTTTTAAAGCTGCGTTGTATGAAACATGATCCGGTTCGAGATAGATGGGTATGGCTGTACGAGGCGGAAGCTAAGAAATTGAAGTTCAAGGGCACATATAAGGATATTCCTATTGAAAGAAGACCGATCGTTCTTGGGGCTTTTTTCTTCAGAAACAAGGGGGAAATGATTCTGGATCTCAATTCCTTTGACCGGGCCATCAAAGCAGTCGTGTTTTTCGACAAGTATTTACCAAGAAAAGCCGCTAAGGTCAAAGATATTACTGTTTTGAACAAGTTTCATGATGGTTCGAAAGGCTTTGTCCCTAAACACCAGGACTTTTTCGATAAGGGACTGGAGGCGGTGATTGATCCAGATGGCCTGATTGACGACCTGAGGAGGGCTACGTCCACTATAGAGGACCCTATAGAAAAAGCCAATGCCGCATATCCCCTAATGATGGAAGGGTTTCAAAAATCCATTTCGGAAGTTGAACGTATGCCCATTCATTTCTATGAAGATGGGATATCCAGCCTAAAGGGGCGTCTCTCCTTGCGAGAAATAATTGCCATGCAGCATTGGCAAGGAAATAGCGATTATTCGCTCAATAATGTGTTCGAGCAGATCTTGCCACTGATCTTGCCATCACCGAAACCCAAATAGGCTTATTAACCTATGATGGCCATGGAATTCAATGGTGTATAAAAAGATACTCAGAGGGAAAAATCAGTTGGTGGCCTCATGATACTGAAGTTGTACAATTGTTGCCAAGAGATCTACAAATCATGCTTTGGGGTGGTAATCCCAGCAAAATTAAAATGCCAGATATGTGGAAACCAATTCATAATCTAAAGCGGTAAAGCGCAACTTTTTTAAATGAAAACAGCGCCTCAAATATTACGATTTAATCTGCCGGATTTTGCATATCAGGCCCAAAATAACAAATGAAGTCAACGCCTTTACTGGCAAGGATTACACGCTACATAAATACCATTATTGCTCTCCCCAGAGAAATTCGGTTTGGTAGGAATTTCAAAATGCGAGCTTCACGTTATATTGACCTCCAAGGCATCAGGCCGGATAACCCCGCAATACTTCTTCCAGTCCGCCCTGTTTTAGATTCACGGCCAGTGGGCCTTGATAGACATATTCGTGGGTCGTCAATTCCTAATAAATTTTCTGAATGTGGACGATCTTAACGTGAAAATGTCCTGCGTGAAGGGTGAAAAGGCTTTCAACAAGGTTACGGAAACACTAAATTCCGCAAAAGGAAAGGCTCTGTTCCATTTAGATGTTGAAAATCAATTAAAGGAAACAGAGCCAAATGAAAAAAGACAGGATGTGGAAATCCTGTCTTTCGTAAATCGGCTGTTTTGGTCAATTTACCCCTACAGCCCTCTCTCAAAGGTTAATTTTCAGGGTGTGTATCCGTCTGATAGCGTTCTTAGAAACGCAACAATAGCGGCCTCTTCCTCTGCAGTCAGACCTAAATCTCCCAGTTCATCGGTGTTGACATGCACCTCGACTTCCGGGTCCGGCCACGCTTCAACATCTCTTGTGTTGTAAAAATGGACAATCTCTTCTAAAGATTTAAAAAAACCGTTGTGTGCATATGCTTTAACAAAACCTTCCTCCGGCCTCTTATCCACATTTCGAAGGGTGGGGACTTTCTGCTTTCCATTCTGATCGGAATTACCAAGAAATCCCCCAAGCCCCAAGTCAACCCAGTCCTCGCCATCCGGATTAATTTTTTTCGGCTGAGAATAGAAAGGATTCTCAGGGTTTTTAGGTACTCCAAGATTATCGTATGTAAAATCAGTAAACAATGGTTTGTCGCCGCTGCTAGGATGACAAGCAGCGCAGTTGCCTTTATCTTCGGCATTAAAAAGCGAAAGCCCCAATGCCTCTTGGGCTGTAAGCTCTACTTGGCCTTGCAGATAATAATCGAATTTTGAGGTGAAAGGATTCACCTCCTCGGATCTTTCATAAGCAGCGATGGATTGAGCGATCATCACATAAACATCGTAAGTATTCTGTTTTACATATTTAAAATCGAGAGTTCCAGGCCCCCATACTTCTTCGAAAAGCCCGGCATAGTCCGAAATGGCAACCTTAAGCACAATAAGTAACATATTGGGAGCAGCTTGTTCTACAGGATTCAGGAATGGCCCCATGGCCTGCTCGGCTAAAGGATCACCGAGCACCCATCCTGTAGCTCTTCCGTCCCAGAACATACCGCCGACCCATGCCTCATCAGCTTCGTCATAGTACAATACAGGACTCTCGCCGCCATAAGCAGCTGTCGGGGGTTTCCGGTTACCCGCCCGGGTATGAATCGTCCCATTATAAACCGCTGGGCCTGCATTGATAAGTGAATCAGGTCCGGTAAACCCAGTTTCAGGAGCGTGACAGCTTGCACAGGACATCTTTCCGTTAACGGAAAGATTTTCGTCAAAAAAAAGAGCCTTGCCGAGTTGCTCTATAGGGCTAAGCTCTTGAGCCATAAGAACCGTTGGTACGATTGCCAATAAAACCATTAAAAACAAATAAAACAATCCTTTTTTCATAAAAACCTCCATCAGGTTAAAGTGAAAAATTCATAAATAGCCTCTTTACACTGGAAAGAAGCATTAACCAGCCCAAGGGATGCTCTTGCTTTTAATTTGATTATTTTTTCTCGTGATTCCACCTAAGGCTACCAGGTCAGCACTATTAAGAGAGAAGGGCAGTTGTTATTCAAGTACAACAATTATTGGTGCATATTCAGATAGCTACGATGAGGAATAATAACAGGATAGCAAGCATAATATTTAAATACAAGCCCTTTTTGAAATTGTAGTTTCAACAAACAACCGTTTAAAAAGACACATCTAAATCTGGTAAATCTGGGGACAAGTAAATCTGGGTAGAGTAGAGCACTGATTCGGCCGGTTTCTTCAGCCCTTTTTATATTCGAGACGCCTTGCCGCACGCGGCTACTACGTGTTCCAAAGGCCTTGCATCCTCAATGCTCCCTCATCAAACCGTGCATACGGTTCTCCCGTACACGGCTTTCCGATGTTCTTCACTATAAGGCTTGCGCCCTTTTCCACTTTGCGTAAGTTGGGATTCTATACAAATACAACTTGTTGTACAGAAAATCTGTAGAGAACCGTTTATACCCATTTGTCCTGGTACGAACTTTATGCCGTACACATAGATGCTTACGGACCCTTTCTTCGGTAAACCGTGTCCTTTCGGCAAGCATGCGTG
>NZ_DDYV01000051.1:0-9842 GCF_002348205.1 Desulfobacter sp. UBA2225
GCAGTGTGTCATAGGCTTCTCTTGCCAAATCAAGGGCCCGGTCAAAATCGGTCTCCTCTTCCAGCAGCAGCCAGGCCAGGTTTCCTTTAATTTCAGGGTGATCCGGAAAGGAATTAAGCGCCTGCTCCATCACCTGTACGGCATCCGAGATCCGTTGTTTTTTCACATAATACGCTGACAGCTTAAGCCACCCCCCGACATACTGCGGCAGCTTTGTTATGCATTCGGCCAGTGTTTTTTCGACGCCCTCATCCTTTCCTGTCGCTTCAAAAAGTGCTGCCTGCAAAAGAAAAAAAGGGCCTGACACCTCTTTTTTCGCCATGGCTTTGTCTATATATGCCTGGCATCGGTCATAGTCTTTGAGGCCAAGGCAAATTTTTGCCCCGGTATAGTAAACAGCCGGATTCGCGTCATGAACCGCCAGCGCATCTATCTTTTCAAAGACCCTCTCTCCTAGGCCATGATCTGAAGCGAGCCGGGCATACGCGTACAAGGCCGGATATATGACCGGTGCATCTTCAAAGACCTGGCTGTAAGCTGTCAGCGCCTCCTGCACCATGCCTTGGGCCTCAAAGGCCTGCCCCAGAAAAAAGTGGGCCGAAGCGCCGCCTCCCAGATGCCACGACTTGGACAAAGGAGCTATTGCACAGGAAGGATCCCTGCGGCCAAGGGCGCACAGCCCTTTGAGCTTCCAGACCCGGGCACTGGACGGTTCCTGTCCCAGAAATCGATCCGCATATTGGTCTGCCAGGCCGTAATCCTCCCGCTTATAATTCAGCGCAGCCATGGCAAATATCGACCCCTCATGATCCGGGTCCAGCATCAGTGCCCGGAGAAACGCTTTTTCAGCCAGCTTACTCTGGCCCCCGGCAAAATAGGCCACACCCAGAAGATAATGGGCGGACACAAGGCCGTAGTCTTTGTCCAATGCGGTTTTCAGATATGACTCGGCATGGGAGTACCCTCCCTTGAACAACCAGAATTTTCCCATCAGTAGATGATACCCCGGCGCATCCCTGCTTGCCTGGGCAAGTTGATCCAGCAGCTTTTCCGCATCTGCCATGTCTTCAATCGCAAGATAAAAATCGGCCAGCATCATTTTAAATCCGGTATTTTCAGGATACTCAGCAATTAGTTTTTTTAAATAGGCCACTGCCTTTTCTAACTTCCCGGCAACGCGATAAAACAGGCAAAGCCGGGTTTTAAATTCAAGGTCTCCAGGGTCTGAATCCACGGCCATGAGGAGGTACCTTTCGGCGCTGGTATCATCTCCTGCAAGGGCATAATAATCTGCAGCAAGCATGAGATCCATGGGTGTTTTAATACCCTGGGTGCGGCAAAGGGTGATTATCTTTTCGGCCTCAAAGGCCTTTTTTTGTTCCTGAAAACAGATGGCCAGCTTGAGCCTGGGGCGAATCTGGGCGGGTAAAAGCGCTGCAGCTTTCTCATAAGCCGCTTCTGCCGTTTTGAATTCAGTCTGTAGCATGGCAAGATCGCCGGAAAGCATCAAAAGGAGGGGATCTGAATCATGGTTCTTGAGAAGCTTTGACAATAAATTCCGAGCCGCTGCCGTATCCCCGCGAACCAAGGCAATCCGGATAATTTGCTGTTGTGTGTCAACATCTTCGGGATTTTTTTCCAGTGCCTTTTTAAAGCATATCTCAGCCTGGTCCAGGTTGGACAATTTCAGATAAACGGCGCCCATCTTGGCATATACACGTCCGGACTGCCCGACCGGCTCCTTTGCTCTTAGCCAGTATTGAAGGGCATCGGCATAATCACCGCGCTCAAAAGCCTGGTCGCCTTGATTCTCAAAATGATCCTGGGGCGTTCCAAACTCCCAGATCAAAAAACAGCCTACAAGGATCCCCGTCATTAAAGCGGAAATCAACACGCCTGTGGCGGCAACAGCTATTTTTTTGCGTTTACGCTTCATCGTTTCACCACAATCAGGCCGACCAGACCGATAACGGCCATAACAGCCGCCCAGGAAAGAATTTCAATTTTATTGTTTGCCAGAAACCGCAGCAGCTTGAGTCCCAAGGAAAAAATCCAAGGCATTTGCGTATCCCGGCCATAGGTTTGGTGATATGCGCCGCTGCCTACCGGATTTTTCGAATACGCCTCTTCTAAACTCAACGCCTGGTATTTTTCAAGGGCAGGCATTGAATCCTCCCTGCCTTTTTTTTCTGCCTGGACCGCCTGAAGATCTCGGCTCTCTTGAACAGGCAGGCTTACTTTTCCGCCGGTCTGAAAAAGAATCACCTCTGCCACTTGCCGTTTCAGCTTGTCGGCAGGCACCAATTCTTTCGCATCAGATACCTCTACCGCTTTTTTGTGGCTTTTTTTTGCCTCAAGATAAGGGATGCTCAAATCCTTTAACAGTTGGGCATTTCGTTTTTGTAGCGCCCGGTATTGCTCTATAAGATTTTTTAACCTGAGATTTGCCGCAATCCGGCGGTCAAGCGATGCTTGAACGTTTGTCTCTGATGCGGATAAAAGATTAAAAGGAATATCAATCTTAAGCTCTCCGGCGCTTGCCGGAGATGACTCTTTAGAAAATGTTCTATACAGGCGGATTTCTGAGTCAGTATCCGGGGTATTCGGCAGAAAGGCATAGGTTTTGGACACCTCCTCTGCGATTCGGGGCGACTCGAAAACGGGACAATTTTCGCACGTGTCGGAAAAATGAAACCAGGCATATGTTTTTCCCTGGGTTAAGCACAAAAAAAACAGCGTCCCCAAAATGTTTAAAATCAAATATCGCGTCCGCATATCTCGTTCCATGTTCCTACAATGTCGAAATTTTTATTTCGTTGACAATACTGAGTATCCCATAATACAAATTGTATTTAACATTTGAGCGTTATCATAAAGTAAACAAAAAGCCAATTCACTTTTAAAGAGGTTGTTCATGAAAACCTGTTCCAAAATTATGTTAGTCATTTTCATCACATTGATTACTTGCACCGGATTTGGATGCGCAAACAAGGACGAAAAAAAAGCAGCCCATGTAAAAAACGGTGACGAATACTTTGATGCAAGGGAGTATAAAAAGGCTGAAATAGAATATAAGAACGCGCTCCAGATAGACAATAAAGATACGGCAGTCCTTTTGAAGCTTGGCGACATATTCATGAAGACAGGCCAGTTAAAATCGGCCTTTGCGCTTTATTCCAGCGTAGAAAAACTTGATCCGGAAAATATTGAAGCCCTGGTGAAATTATCGAGATTTTATTTTCTGGATAAAAAACTGCCGGAAACCCAGGCCAGGATCGATAAAATTTTGAAAAAGGACCCCCAAAATCTGGACGCGCTCTTTCTCAAAGGACAGGTTCTGATCAGAAAGAAGCAGATTGAAGATGCCCGGATTGTTTTTGAAAAAATTCTTGAAATCCAGAACAGCCATGTGGGAGCCCTGCATACCATGGCCGCCATAAAAGCCGGCGAAAAAAAATTCGACGAGGCTGAAGCTTTTTTGCTCAAAGCTGTGGAATCAGGCAAAGATGCGACAACGGCCAGAAACGTCCTGGCCCAGTTCTATATTCTGCGAAAACAATTGGATAAAGCAGAGGAACAATTACATCTGTCAGCGGCAGAGCATCCTGAAAATCCAGGGCACCAGATTCTTCTGGGTAATTTTTACCTGAGAACAAAAAATTTCCAAGAAGCTGAGACCGCGTTTAAAAAGGCGGTTGAGATCCAACCGGACACTCCCCGGCCCATGGTTATACTGGCCGGATTCTATGACGTGACGGGCCAAAAGGATAAGGCCCTTGAATTGTACAGGAAAGTCGCTGCCCTTGATTCTGAAGACAGCAATACCCAGATGATCTTGGCAAGATTCCTGTACAAGGAGAAAAAAATAGACGAAGCGGAGAACCTGGTCGCCGGCATTCTCAAAAAACGGCCCAAGTTGGCGGATGCCAGAATGCTGAAAAGCGAAATCCTGATTTTTCAAAAAAAATATCAGGATGCGCTCAATATCCTGATCGCCCTTGAAAAGGAAGAACCAAATGCCCACAGGGTTCAATATTTTAAAGGCCTTTCTTATATCGGAATAGGGGAGCCGAACCAGGCGGCATCAGCCCTGGTCAAGGCGGTGGAGCTGAAACCGGACTATACCCAGGCCCGGTTGCTGATGTCTGAAATTTATTTGCGCCAGCACGCCTATGATCTTGCCGTAAATCAGACCACTGCGGTAATTAAGCTTGATCCCAAAGCCTACCGGGCCTATCTGCTCCGGGGCAACGCCTATGTGGCCCTGAAAAAAATTAAGGAAGCTGAAGACGATTATAAAAAAATGATTGAAATCGGCTCTGACAATCCGGCAGGCTATTACCGGCTTGCCTACTTAAAATCTGCGCTGAGGCAATTTGACCAGGCAGCCCCCTTGCTGGAAAAGGCCTGGTCCCTGAACAACAAACTCATTGACGTATTTACCCTGAGAATCAGAAATGCCGTGGCTCAAAAAGAATTTGACACCGCCCATGACCTGTGTACTCAGCAGATGGATGCATTCACGGATAACAATAATTTGAAGGCGCTTGTGCACAGCACCCGTGCAAATATTTACCTGGCCCAGGAGGATATGAAACAGGCAGAATCAGAACTGCTGAAAGCCGTTGACCTTGCCCCGGATTATCTGAGTCCCTACGGAACGCTGGCAAAAATATACCTGTCCCAGAAAAATATTGAGGACGCAAAAAAACAATATCTGACCATGATTGAAAAAAACGATAAACTGGCCCCGCCCCATATGTTGCTGGCCGTCCTTTTTGAAGCGGAAAACAAATTTGATGACGCAGAAACCCATTACCGTAAAGCCCTTGAAATCAATCCCAACTATGCAGCCGCCGCCAACAATCTGTCATTTTACCTGGCAAGCCGGACAGATAAATTTGACGAGGCCCTGGCCCTGGCAAAAACAGCGAAAGCCCTTTATCCCGAAGATCCGAGCATCATGGATACGATGGGATTTGCCTATTATAAAAAAGGGTTGTACGGAAATGCCGTTGCCGAATTTTTGGACTGCCTGGAAAAACAACCAAACCATCCCATTATCCGCTACCATTTAGGGCTGGCGTATTACGGAAAAGGGGAAAAAGAGCAGGCACTCAAAGAGCTGTCCAAGGCCCTGGAGCTTAATGATAATTTCCCCGGGGCCAGTGACGCAAAAAAATTGATAGAGGAAATGAAATAACTCAATAAAATAGATCAGTAGTGTCCGGTTAGGTTTTTGCGTACATTTTAAAAACGCTGTTTTTGATACTTCTTTAGAATTTAGCTGGGGGCGCTTGCAAAAGCTGAGAAGGAAACATTTTCCTGACCCTTGGAACCTGATGCGGGTAATACCGACGTAGGGAAGCGGATCATGCCTCTTCAAGTAAGTGCCTACCTATAAAAATACATTATCTGCACCGGGTTGATAATAAAGGTTTTTCTTCGGAGGTCAGCATGGATAAAAAAAGAAGTTTTGACGAATTTGCACAAGCATATGATGCGTGGTTTTTTGACAATATGAATCTGTTAAATTCAGAGGTGAACCTGGTCGCTTATTTTATGAAAGATGCGGGTGATACTTTTTCTGTAGGGTGCGGAAGTGGTCTTTTTGAATCAATCTTGAAAAGAGATTTTAACATTTCCATTCAGTACGGTCTCGAACCATCAGAGGGAATGGCTGAGATTGCCCGTAAACGGGGGATAAGTGTTGAGGTAACCACAGCGGAAGACGCCGATCTGGGCGAAGAACAATACGATACGATCCTATTCAACGGCACACCAAGCTATATCAATGACCTGCAGTCCGTGTTTCACAAAGCATATACTGCTTTGAGAAAAGGAGGTAAAATCGTGGTTATTGATGTTCCTAAGGAAAGTTCATACGCAACCATGTATAACCTGGCAAAAAGTGTCGAAACATGGGAACATCCATTATTGGAAGGAGTTCACCCAAGGGACCCGTATCCAATTGAATTTGTAAAGGTTGCAAACTGGCGTACAACTGCTGAGAAAGTCGAGATGCTTAAAACAGCAGGTTTTCAAGACTTTGATTATGCTCAAACGCTCACTAAACATCCGCTATACTCAAACAATATGGAAGAACAACCAATTCCGGGGTTTGACTGCGGTGATTATGTTGCCATTTGTGCCTTTAAGGAACGAGCACGAAATAAGATGGCCAATTAAAATTTCTAAACGTACGGCCGACAATGGCCGACTGTTTTGAAATGGTCGAGTTATTTAAGGCTCATTCCTAAAAAATAAAAATAGAGGAATCAGGGGGTGATGAAGAATATTAAAGCAGCAGGAAAATACACTCAAAAGATGTGGGATGCGGTATCTTCTATTTATGAGGATACAATCGCTCATCCCTTCGTTGTACAACTGGCGAAAGGCACATTAGATAAAAATAATTTTGCACATTTCCTGTCGCAGGATATCCTTTATCTCAAGGATGATAATCTGGCTTTGGACCTGTTGGCCGAAAAAGCTCCCAACGAATCTGAAAAGCAATTCTTTCAAATGTTAGCCAAAGATGGGCTGGACATTGAAAAAGCCCTTCACAATGAGTTTCTGAAATATTTTGATATTGAGGAAGCTGAAGAAAAGTCTCCTGCAATTGAGAAATACACTTCCTTTCTGCTTAATCACAGTAAAAATTCCGTATTTGCTCTTGCTGCTGCGGCACTTTTACCCTGTTTCTGGGTGTTTAGCAGCGTTGGTAACCACATCTTGACCATTGCGGAAGCTGACAACGAATACCAGATGTGGATCGACACCTATCATAGTGAAGCGTACGAGCAATACACGCAAAGATTTATTGATATTGTAGAGCGGCTATCATCCGCAGCAGATGAAGAACTTCATCAGGAAATGTTGAAAGCCTTCACGCTATCAACACAATATGAACTCGATTTTTTTGAAGAAGTTATGAAAAAGTAATTGCAATAACCTTTAGCCGATTGTGATCGTCCCTTTCTATGGGATTGGTTATCCAACCATATTTTTCATTTCCAGGATATGTTTACATGCGATCGCCCTGGACATTGAGTCTGAATCTATTGACAGAAAAAGATCCAACGTATATGGTCTTAAAAAAATATAAAGGGAGAAATAGTTTAATGATCTTTAGCTTCAGCAAAAATTTTTATTTTAGCACTCGATTTTATAGAAAGGACAGCCTGCCTGTGGACAACTGATTTTTCCCATAAATTTAACTAAATCACTAAAACCGCAGCAGGCAAAACCTGAGGCGGTTTTTTTATTTGAAGCTGATTATAAAAAAGGAAATTGAGATGACTGACCATGAGATTAAAGACAAGGACAATCAAAAGCAGGCAGATGATGATTCTTCGCCCCTGTCTCCGCTTCGTGGGGAAATTGACCGTATTGATGAGCGCATTCTTGAACTGATCAACCAGCGCCTTGAGATCGGCAAAAAAGTAGGGGAGATTAAAAAACAAAAAGGCAGCCAAATTCTGGATCGAACCCGGGAACGCATGGTGATTGAGCGGCTTTCCCGGCTGAACCCCGGCCCTGCGGACGAAAGCCTGATTCAGTATATTTTCAATGTGATCATCACGGCCACACGGGAAATCCAGAAGCCTAAGACCATTGGTTATTTAGGGCCCCTTGCCAGCCATTCCCATATTGCCGCCCTTCATTATTTCAACCACTGCGGGGAATTTGTAGAACAAGCCGGTTTTTTTGATATTTTCAACAATATCGAGCGAAAAGAGCTGCATTTCGGCATTGTTCCCGTTGAAAACTCCATTGAAGGGGCTGTCAACTATACCCTTGATCTTTTTGCCGAGTTTGATCTTGAAATTACGGCAGAGCATTATGAGCCTGTTTCCCATGATCTGTTATCCATCACAGGGGAACTCAAAGACGTTAAAACCGTTTATTCCCATCCCCAGGCCATTGCCCAGTGCAAAAACTGGTTGAAGAAACATCTGCCCCATGCCATAGTCATGGAGACCAGCTCCACATCAAATGCGGCTCTTCTGGCCTCGAAGGATGAACAGATTGCCGCCATTGCATCCGGCAAAGCAGCACATTTTTATAACCTGCTGCCGGTGGCATCAAAAATACAGGATCGTGCCGGAAATATTACGCGGTTCCTTGTGATTGGGGGCGATCGTCCGGAGAGAACAGGGAATGATAAAACATCTATTATGTTTGCCACGAACCACACCCCGGGCGCACTTTTCAGGGCGCTTTCGCCTGTGAACAGATCCGGCCTGAACATGGTTAAACTTGAATCCAGACCCACGCGTCATTATAACTGGAGCTATCATTTTTTCATGGATATTGAAGGGCATATCCAGGATGAAATCGTATTTCAAACCATTGAACAGATTCGAAGCCAGGCCCTGTATTTAAAGGTGTTGGGGTCGTACCCGATTTTTGAAAAACAGGAGATATTACAATGATTGACGCTGCCACCCGGCTATATTGTCTATTCGGCAATCCTGCCAGGCACTCTAAAGGCCCTGTGATTCATAATGCAGCGTTTAAAGATAAGGGCATCAATGCCGTTTACCTTGCTTTTGAGGTGCAGGATGCGGCAGGCGCGGTACAGGCTGTGCGCACGCTGGACATCAAGGGCGCTTCCGTAACCATTCCTTTCAAGGAATCCATCATGGAACATATTGACTGGATCGATCCCACAGCCCGGGTCATTGGTGCAGTAAACACCATAGTGAATGAAAACGGCGTATTAAAAGGATATAATACCGATTGTCAAGCCGCTGTTGCGCCCCTTGTCCCCTTTGGTATTTCAGGAAAAACCGTCTGTATTGTGGGTGCAGGCGGGGCAGCCCGGGCCCTGGCCCACGGTATTGCAGCCCAAAATGGGGATATCATCATCACCAATCGGACCGAACAAAAAGGCCGGGCCCTTGCTGAGACGGTTAACGCTCGGTTTATACCTGCCGAAGAGATGGAAAATATCCAGGCGGATGTGATTATCAACACCACAAGCATCGGCATGACACCCAAAGAGAATGAAATCAGCTTTCCGCCGGAAGCATTAAGATCGGAAATGGTGGTAATGGATGTGGTATATACCCCGTTGAGGACCCGGCTGCTTGAAGCTGCAGAACAAAAGGGCTGCACAACCATTGACGGCCTGTCCATGTTCATTGCCCAGGCAGCTGCCCAGTTTGAATTATGGACAGGTATAATCCCTGATACGGATCTGATGCGAAACACCATTATTAACGACTGATTAAAGGAGAACTTTATGAAACTGGTAATTTCCAGAAAGATCCAGGACCAGGTGGTCAAAATTCCGGGTTCCAAGAGCATTTCACACAGGATGCTGATCTGTGCCGCCCTGGCCGACGGCATATCTCAAATTTATAATGTGCTGGACAGCCAGGATATTTCTCTTACCCGCAAAACCCTGGAGTGTATGGGGGCTCAAATCGAAAGCAGACAAGACGGTGCCCTGTCGGTTACAGGTTTCGGCGGCCGGCCCAAGCCCTGGCCGGATCCCATCCACCTTGGTAACTCAGGCACGTCCATGCGCCTTTTAGCAGGCATTGCCGCCCTTGGCAGCACCCCATATACCCTGACCGGGGATGAGCGCATGCGTCAACGCCCCATGGGAGAGCTTTTAGACGCCCTTGGCCGTATCCGGATCCGTGCGGCTTCCCAAAACAATGAAGGTACACCGCCGGTAGTGATCCAGGGCGGTGACAGGGCAGGGGGGCGAACGCTTCTTGACTGCTCCCGGTCAAGCCAGTACCTGTCCGCCCTGCTCATGGCCGGGGCTTTTTTTGATCATGGCCTCGTGATTGATTTGACAGGGCCTGCCGTGTCCCAACCATATA
>NZ_DDYV01000214.1:0-12335 GCF_002348205.1 Desulfobacter sp. UBA2225
AAGCCCTTGCCCGCCTCGCCGGCGCGAGCCGCCTCGATCGCGGCATTGAGGGCGAGCAGATTGGTCTGGCGGGCGATCGCGCCGACCTTTAAAATGTCCAGGATTTGGTCAATTTTGTCCTGGGCATCACGGGCATCCACCGTGCATCCGCCGGCACCGAAATGTCCGCCGCCGCCGTAACACGCAAGCATGGTTCCGGCATTTATCCGGCATTCAGGATTGAAAATGCTGTGACCAACACTGATGAGAACCTGTTTTTTGTCCGGCCTTGCATACCGGATCTTGACACTGGCAATGGCGTCTGCAAACAGAGAATAAATTAAAAACCGGTTGCCCGAAGGTACGTTTTCAAGGGCTCTAAAGTCGGTCACGGAAATACGGTCAACCATGGTGGTATAGGTTTCCAGGTAATATTTAAATGCCTTGTTTTCCTCGATCACTTCCCGACACCGGCGGTCCACCTCGGGATCCTCTAATATGGTCTTAATATCCGCTTTGCCAAGCATATCCACCAAACGTTCCCAATAGGGAATATCCTGAAAATCGTTATTTTTAATAGTCATGGACAAAAGCAGATAAGGATAGTTTTCAGGTGCTTTGACCTGTTCCCGGGTAAGATCGGCAGAATCAATCATGTCGGTCTGATCCACCAGTTCATCAAACCGGTTATCCAGAAGGTGCTGTTTTTGATAATAGTTATAGATAACCCCTGCGGCGGACGGTGCAATCTCAAAGAGGCCAGGCACATCCTGGGCAGGTTTATTGGAGATATGGTGATCAAACCACAAATAGGCATTAGGATGCCAGGGCAGGTTCGCAAGGATATCACCATCCCGGATATCAGCGGTACCCGACTGAATCGCATTGGGCTCTATCCAGCATATGGGTAAAGACGGTTCCAGGGCTTGGCGCAGAAGAACTGCGCAGACAATGCCGTCAAAATCAGGACGGGTGACGATTCTCATGTTATCTCCTCTTATTTAAAATCCATATTACGCAGTCTGTCCAACAAATCCGGTAATGATCCGATTCAATTTTTCAGATGCCTTTGCTGCAGTCTCAACCACAGCCTCCAGGGTGGTCTGTGCAGGTGCATCCGGATCATTGATATTGGTAATCAGGGAAAGCCCCAGAATTTTCATACCGGCCTGAACCCCGGCAATGGCCTCCATTACCGTTGAAAACCCCACGGCATCGGCGCCGACAATTTTAAGAAACCGTGTTTCTGCAGGTGTTTCAAGGCTTGGCCCCAAAAGGCCGGCATAAACCCCGGCGTGTAATTGAATTTTTTCCTGTTCAGCGACCCCAACGGCACGCCGCCCCAAATCCGGGTCATAGACCCGGCTCATATCAGGAAACCGAAGGCCAAAGCACTCCTCGTGCGGACCTGCAAGGGGATTTTTCCCGGTAAGGTTGATATGATCCCGGATGAGCATAATGTCTCCGGCCCTGAAGTTCAGGTTGATGCCGCCGGCTGCATTGGTAAGGATGAGCATCGGCACCTCAAGGGCCTGAAGCAGCCTTACCGGAAACGTGACAAGCTCCGGGGAATACCCCTCATACAGATGTATCCGGCCCTGGAAAACCAGGATATCCCTGCCGTTAAGACTGCCCTGAACAAGACACCCCTTGTGGCTCTCCACCGTGGCCTGGGGGAAATGGGGCAGTCCGGCATAGGGGAACACCTGGTGGATCTGCAGGTCGGTCAAGGTATCGGAAAGGCCTGTTCCGGTAATCATACCGGCAACAGGCCGCACCTGCATGCGCGCCTGTATAAATCGTGCACATTCCTGAACTTTATTGACAAACACCATTACCCCTGGGCTCCGTTGTCGGGCATAGTCACAAACGCTTTCATGACCCAGCCATAGGTATTATCAGGAAGCCGGACATAATACCAGTCAGACGCACTGCCCTGGATAATCAGAACATTGCCCATATAAGTCTGGGTCAAAACGGCATGATTGATTCCCGGACCGGACCGAACATTAAGAATTTTGGACATTACCACGACCTGGGTACCGGAATCCGCCGGATTCATCGGTACGGCAGGAGGGGTGTGCACAATGGTCGTCGTCTGGGTGGGAACTTGTACCACCTGATATCCGGCAGGCACTCTTCTATAATAGACATTGTCATATACATAATAGGTTAATCCCCCGATCAGCACCGTGACAGCAGCCACCGGAAGACTGTAGGCAATGATACCCAGCGGCGGACGCACCCAAAAATACCCTTTAGGTCCATGCCTGTAAAATAGGCCCCTGTGAAAGAAATAGTCATCTCCCCTGTGCCTGACCTTTTGGCCGCCTGGCGGAACATGTTTAAAAATCGGACCGTGTTTCGGCCCTGCCAGGGCCACAGCCGGCAGGACGGTGGTTAAACCAAAACAAACAAGCATGATTAGGGTTGAAAACTTCAAATATCTGTTTTTCATTTTATCCTCCTGATTAACCCCTTCAGATTAAACATTAATCTTTGGATTCCGGTAACGCGTCCATGCATTAAACGTATGTCAGCGCGTTCGCACAAACAAAAGCAAAAAGTGTACCACATAAAAATACTTACAACATCAAACACTTCTACTTATGTTATCATAATTTTTGGGACAATGCAGTCTCCAAAATAGCGGCATTGGGTATCATCTGAAATCCTGGAATAGATCAATGGCGGTTCGATCATATCCCTTGCCGGCCACAAGAAGCTGCTTTGTGTACTTTTCTTTGATCACACCGCTTTTAAGCTGACTGCGGGAAATGGTTTCAACAGCTTTGCCGCGGTTCATCACCAGAAGCGTATCACACATATGGGAGACCACGGCAAGGTCATGGCTGACAAGGATATAGGTCAATTGTTTTTCCCTTCTAAGATCCTGGAGCAGATTAAGCACCTCGGCCTGGATGGAGACATCAAGGGCAGAGGTGGGTTCATCAAGCAGAATCACTTCAGGATCGAGGATAAGGGCCCGGGCCAAAGCCACCCGCTGACGCTGCCCTCCGGAAAGCTGGTGGGGAAAACGAAACCTGAATTTAGCCCCCAGCCCCACCTCGTCAAGCACACGCGCCACGCGGTGGTTGGCACCCCCAAGACGGTTTATCTTCACAGGTTCCTTGAGTGTCCGGTCAATGGTATGCCTGGGATGAAGCGACCCATAGGGGTCTTGGAAAACCATCTGAACTTTACGGCAAAACGCGATGTTCCTTTTTTGCTTCAACCTGACGCCGTCAATTTCCATACGCCCTGTCCAGTGGGTCAACAGTCCAGATATACAATTGAGAACCGTTGATTTGCCTGATCCAGACTCTCCGACCAGGCCGAAACTTTCGCCCTTTTCCACGGTAAAATTGACATCCCTTACCGCATGGTTTCGGGCCTGGCCATGGCCGAAACAAACATTGAGATTCTCAACGGCGATCATAACGCAGCCCCCCGCTAAAGGGTCCTGGCACAGCCTTAAGCCAGGCGTCATCCCGGACAAGTATGGGCAGACGATCCTGGGTGCCGTCTATTTTAGGCAGGCAAGAAAGTAATCCCTTTGTGTAAGGATGATTTGATTTATGAAGATTACCCGCGTCCAGCACTTCCATGATTTGTCCGCCGTACATAATGATCACCCTGTCGCAGAACGAGGCGACAAGCTCAAGATCATGAGAGATAAACATAAGGCCCATGCCCCGTTCACTGACCAGATCATCAAGGATGGCAAGGACCTGAAGCTGCACCGTAACGTCAAGGGCGGAAGTGGGTTCATCGGCGATGAGCAGACTGGGTTCGGGAATAAGCATCATGGCAATCATGATTCTCTGGCCCATACCCCCGGACACCTCATGGGGATAAAGGTCGTAGACCTGCTCCGGATTTCTGATCCTGACCGCGTTGAGCATATCCAAGGCTTTTTGGCGGGCCTGCTTTTTCCCGGCTTTATGATGGATGGTATAGGCCTCGCGTATCTGCTCCCCCACGGTTCTTACCGGATTCAGGGAGTACTTGGGATCCTGCATGACCATGGAGATCTCCATACCCCTGATTTTTCTCATCTGTTTTTCGGAAAAATCCAGCAGGTTTTTCCCCCTCAAAGAGATTTCAGATGCCCTGACCCTGGCATAGGGCGGCAGCAGACGCAGTACGGCCCGGCCGGTTACGGATTTTCCCGAACCGGACTCTCCCACAATACCTAATTTTTCCCTACCCATGGAAAAGCTGATGTTGTTGACCGCACAGACATCCCCCTTAAAAGACGGAAAGACCACGGACAGATCCTTTACCGTGAGCAGTGACGTGTTGCCGGTCATCAGTTGTCACTCCTTGGATCAAGAACTTCACGAAGCCCGTCCCCCAGAAGGTTGAATGCAAGGCTGACAATAAAGATGGCGGTCCCGGGCATGGAGATCAACCACCAGTGGTCGATGATGTACGTTCTTCCGCCGGCAGTCATGGCCCCCCATTCCGGAGTGGGCGGCTGGGCACCCAGACCCAGAAACCCCAGTCCTGCAGCCGTCAGAATAATCCCTGCCATATCCAGGGTAACCCGGATAATCAGAGAAGGCAGACAAAGGGGCATAATATGGCCGGTAATAATCCTTAGCGCACCTGCGCCCTGCAGCCTGACGGCTTTTATGAAATCGCAATTTCTTATGGTGATGGTCTCTGCCCGGGCGATTCGGGCGTAAGGGGGCCAGGAGGTAATGGAGATGGCAATGACGGCGTTTTCAATGCCGGGCCCCAGAGCGGAAACAAAAGCCAGGGCCAGGATAAGCTTGGGAAAGGCCAGGAAAATATCTGTGATGCGCATGAGCACCGTGTCAACGATCCCGCCGAAATACCCTGCAACCGTACCCACAAGGATTCCCACAGGGGCAGCAATGATGGCCACAAGGCTGATGATGTAAAGGGTCAGTCGGGAGCCGAAAACAATCCGGGAGAAAATATCACGTCCCATCTCATCGGTACCCAAATAGTGGGTAAAGGACAATGGCTGAAGACGGTTGCCGATGTCGGTTTCAACCGGGTCATAGGGGGCAATGACAGGTGCAAGCACTGCAATAACGATCAGGGCGACAATAATCAGCAGCCCCAAAACTGCCAGCCGGTTTTTCATGAATGCCAGAAGCCCCAGATAGGCTCGACCGGACCAGGCCTGGAAAGCGGAGTCCGGCGTATCTGCCCGAAGCCACTCCCTCATGCGGCCTGTTTTCAGTGTTTTGTTGGTCATCATTTCAATATCGTTGGGAAAATTAACGGGCCCTTGGGTCCATCACTTTATATAAAACGTCGGAGAACAGGTTAACCCCCAGAAATATGGCACCCACAACAATGGTGCTGCCTAAAACCGCATTCATGTCGGCATTGAGCAGGGAATTGGTCAGATACAGGCCCAGGCCAGGCCAGGCAAAAACGGTTTCCGTTAACACCGAACCCTCAAGCAGGCTCCCGAAACTCAGGGCGATGACTGTGATTAACGGGATGGCACAGTTGCCTAAAGCATGCCCCCATATCACTTTCCACTCCTTTACGCCTTTGACCCGGGCAGTAAGAATATACTCCTGGCGAAGCTGTTCAATCATAAAGGAGCGGGTCATTCTTGACAGATATGCCATGGAATAATAGCCGAGAAGGGAGGCCGGAAGAATCAGATGATACACGGCGTTCCTGAAAATTTCCCACTCTCCGGCAATAATACTGTCTATCATCAAAATGCCGGTGACAGGCGTCACAATGCCCTCATAAAAGAGATCGACCCGGCCCGGGCCGGGCAGCAGGTCAAGCCGGACATAGAAAAACATCAACGCCAAGAGCCCAAGCCAGAAAATGGGCAGGGAATAGCCAAACAAGCCGATGACACGCGTAACATGATCAAAAAAGCTGCCCTGCTTTACCGCCGAAAATATGCCAAGGGGGATGCCTGACAGAATGCCCATGATCGTAGCCGTGATGGCCAGTTCAAAGGTGGCCGGAAAAACCCTTAAAATATCGTCGATCACAGGATTGGCCGTCAGCACGGATGTGCCGAAATCGCCTGTGACCACGTTGCCGATATAGATTAAAAACTGTTTCCACAGCGGCAGGTGCAATCCCATGGCAATGCGGGCTTTTTCGTAAACCTGGGGGGAGGCTTTGTCTCCGACCACGGCCAGAACCGGATCAATGGGAACAATTCGCCCAATGAGAAAAGTGATCAGCAAAAGGCCTAAGAATGTGGTTGCCAACATCAGCAGTATACGGATCGTCTGATTCAGGGTCCTGATTAGCCTTGTTCTTGTTAGCGGTTCAGACATGAATAAACATCGCAGGCATTATCTGCGCCTCGGGTATAGCATCAGGACGCCCATGGTACGATTTTGAAACTCACGCGTGTTATTTGGTTGTATACCGGTAAAAGTTACTGTCAAAACTGGGTCCTAAAATGAAATTGTTAACATCGGCCCTTTCAGCCACAACCTCAATATCCTGGAACATAATGACAAAAGGGGAGATTTGCTGGTGTTGACGCTGGAGATCCATGTACATCCGGGCGCGTTTGGCCGTATCCCGTTCCAGTACGGCAGCATCGGCTTTTTTGGTCATCTCCGGAATATCCCAGGCATTTCTCCAGGCAAGGGGTTTGGATTTTGCATCGTCGGCGTTGTCCGGATTCCGGGCAAAGGCGTCTGCATTGGTGTGCGGATCCATATAGTCCGGCCCCCAGTCTCCGATATAGATATCGTGGCGTCTGGCGCGGTATTTGGTCAGGGTCTGTTTGCCGTCTCCGGGAATGATCTCAAGTTTTATGCCGACTTTGGCAAAAGTGGATTGGATGGAAAGGGCCATGGAAGTTACGGGTTCGGTATTCCTTGTGTCCATGTTGACGCAGAAGCCGTTTTCAAGACCGGCTTTTTTCAAAAGCGCTTTTGCTTTTTCAATATCAAGGGAAAAAGGCGTCTCTTCCAATGCGCCCAGAAAGCTCTTCGGCAAAAAGGCCTGGTGGATGGTGGCCTTGCCGCTGAGGATGGTCTGTTCCATACCTTTGTAATCAATGAGATACTTAAGTGCCTGGCGCACCTCAGGTATCTTGAGATATTTGTTTTTCTGGTTCAGCCCCAGGTAATAGATCCTGCCTTTGGCCCTTTTCTGAAATTTTATATCTTTGTTCTTTTCCAGACTTTTCAGATCATCCGCCGTCAGGTTTCTTGCCATATCAATGTCGCCTTTTTCCAGGAGCATGCGCTGGCTGGAAGATTCGGCAATCTGCCGGATGATGATGCGTCTCAATTTGGGTGCATCCCCCCAATAATTTTTGTTGGCATCAAGGATCATGATTTCCGATGCCTTCCAGGTTCTTAATGTATATGGCCCGGAACCGGCATACCCGGTCTTAAGCCAGCCATACCCAAGATCACCGTCCTTTTCATGGGCCATGACCTCTTTTTTATCCAGAACGGATCCGGCTGTTGAGGTCATGCAGTAAAGAAAAAACGTGGGGGCATAGGCCTGGTCCACAAGAATTTTCACCGTATAATCATCCACCTTGGCGATGGTCTTTTCCACGTTTTCAGGCGTAAATCCAAACTGGGTCAGAATAAAGGCCGGAGATTTGTCAAGCAGGACAACACGACGAAGGGAAAAAACCACATCGTCTGCCGACAGTGTGTTTCCCGAGGCAAAGGTAACACCTTTCCTGATTTTAAATGTGTAGCTCAACCCGTCATCCGAGATATCCCAGCTTTCAGCAATGCCCGGATATATCTTACTGACATTATCAACATCATAGTTAATCAGACGGTCGTATGCGTTGGCGGCATATTCAGCATTGGCAAATTCAAAAATTTCAGCCGGATCCAGTGAGATAATCTCATCTATATTAAAGGCCATGACAAGGGTATCTTTCGGGGTTGACGCCTGGGCTGCCTGTAGCACAAATAAGGACAGGGCAAAGACAAACAGAAACAGCTTCTTCACTCTTTCCCCCCTTTAGATATTTTTTCCAAGGGAAGTGCCCTCGGATCTTAAATCCCGGCAGGCCTGCATGATCCTGTCCGCCATGCTCCGCTCAGCTTTTTTGCCCCAGGAACGCGGATCGTACACTTTTTTGTTACCCACTTCCCCTTCGATTTTGAGTACACCATCATAATTTTTCATCATATGGTCCGCCACGGGCCGGGTATAGGCGTACTGGGTATCTGTATCCACATTCATCTTAACCACCCCGTAATCAAGGGCCTCATGGATATCCTTTAATTCGGAACCGGATCCGCCATGAAACACCAGGTCCAGCCGGGCACCGGCGCCAAGCGCATTGGCCACGGCGTCCTGACCCTCTTTTAAAATTGCGGGTTTTAGGACCACATTACCCGGCTTGTACACCCCATGCACATTGCCGAAGGTGGCCGCTAGAAGAAACCTTCCCATGACGCCCAGTTCCTTGGCAGCCATAACCATATCCTGGGGTGTGGTATACAGTTTTTCTTTTTTCACCCCTGACGTATCATGGCCGTCTTCCTCGCCACCGACCACGCCGGTTTCAATCTCCAGGACCAGGTCATTGGCCACACAGGCTTCCATAATTTTTTTTGAAGCAGCAATATTTTCCGCCATGGGCAAAGCAGATCCGTCGTACATGTGTGAACTGAACAGATTGGGCAGCCCCTTGGCACGACGCTTTGCCGTCTCTTCGATCAGGGGCATTAAAAAAGAGTCAACATATTCAGGGTGACAGTGATCCGTATGCAGGGCAATATTGACATCATAATAGGCCGCCATGGCATGGGCAAATTCAGCCAGGGCAATGGCTCCTTTATAAGATTCTGCCACCCCCAGGCCCGAGGCAAAACTGCCGCCACCCGTGGAGACCTGGATAATGCCGTCGCTGTCGGCTTCCTTGAATGCCAGAAGGGCTGCATTAATGGTTTCGCTTGAGGTGGTGTTAATGGCCGGGTATGCAAACTTGTTTTGTTTGGCGTTATCCAACATATGGCAATATTGCTGATAATTAACGATTGGCATGATACGTCTCCTTGTTTAATGGGATTGTCAGGATTGTAACTTTTTCTGCAACGCCGCAGGTGGGTGACTTTGCGTTCAAACGCTAATTTCCCAAATGTAATTCGAGTATTCAACAATACCTTATTAGAAAGAATTTGAAAATCACCTTTTTTAATCTTAGAGCCTGAACGAAAATCTATTTTACAAATATACAACAGCCGTTATTGCAAAGTTTATTCAAATCCAATATGTAATAACCCAACGATGCGATCCGCATAGCAACATAAGCAAAATGGCGTGAACAAAGCACTTTGTTAAGACCGGAACCGTTTAGGCCAAATCAGGATAAAGCAATTAAGGACAAAACATGATCTGGAAAAAAGAGTTCACTATTGATGATATGAACCGGTTCAAGGAAAATACAATGATGGGTCATCTGGATATTACGTTTGAAGAAAAAGGCGAGGATTTTTTGACCGCCTCCATGCCCGTGGATACCCGCACCCATCAACCCATGGGCATCCTCCACGGCGGAGCTTCGGTGGTGCTGGCCGAAACCCTTGGCAGTTGCGCCTCTCAGATGACCCTTGGAAAAGGATATTACAGCGTGGGCCTTGAAATCAAGGCCAATCACATTAAAAGTGTATCCCGGGGACGGGTCACGGGGCGAACCACACCGTTGCACCTTGGCAGAACGACCCAGGTATGGGACATTGACATTAAAAACGATAAAGGAGAGTTGATCTGCGTCTCCCGCCTGACCATGGCTGTATTAGAAATTCGAAAAAACCACAGTTAAACAATTTTGCAATTTTCACGGCAAGGGTGTATACAAAAAACTTAAATTTTAATTGGAAAAAAAGGTTATGGGCTCATATAAGGCAAGAATGATGATAAAGGATGCAAAGGAAGAGGCAAGGCGCCGATTCCGCCGCCATCGGAATAAAAACCGCCTGGCCACGCCGGGCATTCACAAATGCATCCTTGTTCTGGACGGCCTGAAACCCACCTTTAACATCGGGAAAATATTCAGAAGCTCAGAAGCCTTTGGCTGCCATGAGGTTCATCTTATCGGCACCGAATTCTTTGACCCGGCACCTGCCAGGGGCGCATTCAAATATGTGCCGGCAAAATTCCACAGCCGGTTCATCTCGTGTTACGCCGAACTTCTTGAAAGGGGATACACCCCATTTATACTTGAACCGGGTCAGGGAGATCCGGTGATGGATGTGGACCTGCCTGAAAAAAGCGCTTTTGTCTTTGGTCATGAGGAATTCGGCCTCAGCTTTGAACCGGGCCTGTTCCCGGAAGTAAAACGGCTGACCATTCCCCAGTACGGGCGCTCCCAGAGCCTGAATGTCAGCGTGGCTGCCTCCATCATCCTGTACGAATACGCCCGGCAGTTTGCCTGCCGGGATTTGGAAACCCAAGCGCCCCATCCATGCAAGGAAAAAATATGAATGCAGAAAAAGTGGCTGCCCACATCATCAACTGGCTCAAAGACTATGTCAACGCATCCGGATTAAAAGGATTCACCATCGGCGTATCGGGCGGGATTGATTCGGCTGTTACATCAACTTTATGTGCAAGAACCGGTTACCCCGTAATCGTCTTGAGCATGCCCATCCACCAGGCATCTGACCAGGTCTCCCGGGCCGGCGAACACATTGCCTGGCTCTCCAAAACCTATGACAATGTCACAGGCCATGATGTTAATCTGACCCCGGTGTTTGAACAGATAAAAACAACCTTGCCGTCAGCCATTCAGGATGGCCTGACCATGGCGAACACCCGGGCCAGACTCCGCATGATCACCCTGTACGCCTTTGCCTCCCATCACCGCATGCTCGTGGTCGGTACCGGCAACAAGGTGGAGGATTTCGGTGTTGGATTTTACACCAAGTACGGAGACGGCGGCGTGGATATATCCCCCATTGCAGACCTGACGAAAACCGAGGTGTATGCTTTAGGCCGCTATCTTGGTGTAAGCCGGGATATACTGTCAGCCAGGCCAACCGACGGGCTTTGGGAAGACAACCGTACGGACGAAAGCCAGATCGGCGCCTCCTATGATGAACTGGAATGGGCCATGGCCTATGAAGCCGGCGACAAAAGCCGGGATATAACAGATCATCAGAAAAATGTTCTGGAAGTGTACCGGAAATTCAACCGGGCCAACCGGCATAAAATGGAACCTATCCCGGTCTGTACCATCCCCGGAGAGCTGAAATTATGAATTTTCAAAATAACATATTTGATAGCTTTTCCCGGTTCACTTATCTCCAATTTGCTCTGCCAAAATCCAGGTGTATACTATATTAAAGCCATGGACGATTTCCGGAATGCAATTTTCTGTACCGACTTTATTAAACAGCTCCCCCAAACAGGTGGACCGTTCATTGTCGTAATCTTTTTTATATGCCTGCACATCAATTATGCGGCAGCCGCAGACAACCATCCCAAGCCAGGCAAAACGCCTGACAGAATTGTTACCGTCGGAACAGATCATGACTATCCGCCTTTTGAATATGTGGATGAACAGGGAAGCGCCCAGGGGTTTAATATTGATCTTTTAAAATCCATAGCCGAAACCATGGGGCTGACCCTTAAAATAACCACAGGCCCATGGAAAGAAATTCGCTCGGCCCTTGAAAATGGTCAGGTCAATATGGTCTCCGGAATGTATTATTCCCCGGAGCGGAATATGAACGTCGACTTCAGCGTCCCTTTTATCCAGGTCCATCTCTCCATGTTTACCCGGGATGACTCAGGCTTTCACAAAATATCTGAATTAAAAAACAAAGAGATTATTGTCCAGACCGGGGACATCATGCACGATTATGTTCTGAGTACCCAAATCACCCCAAAAATCATAGAGGTCGACAATACCCTGGACGGCATACGTCTGCTGGCATCAGGGAAACATGATGCGGCGCTTCTGCCCAATCTCCAGGGACAATATTTTTTACGAAAATACGATATTGCCAACATCAGGGCTGTACAGCCGGTTATTCTAGGTCAAAAATACTGCTTTGCCGTGACTGAAGGGGACCGGGAACTTATTGATATGCTGGACCAGGGATTAAGCATTCTCAAGGCCTCGGGCAAATACCGGGAAATCAGAGAGCACTGGTTCGGTGTTCTGGAAGGCACCAATTACCCGCTGCACTACCGTACTGTGCTGGGCATTCTTCTTTGTCTTATTCTGATGCTCTTAATCTCCTGGTTCTGGACCTGGACCCTTCGACGGCTCGTCCGCAAAAAGACGCGCCAACTGGCCGATGAACTGTCCGAACGAAAACAGGCAGAAAAGGAAAAGGAAGCGTTGGAGGAACGGCTGCGACAAGTCCACAAAATGGAAGCCATCGGCACCCTGG
>NZ_DDYV01000094.1:0-1717 GCF_002348205.1 Desulfobacter sp. UBA2225
CCGCCATGAGAGAACAAAGCGGTGCCAGGCTGCTTCTGGCCCTGAAATGTTTTGCCTCATGGGGAGTTTTCGATTTGATGAAACCATACATGGACGGCACCACCAGCTCTTCATACTATGAGGCCAGACTTGGATATGAAACCTTTGGCAAGGAGACCCATGCTTACAGTGTTGCTTACAGCAGCGAAGATATAAAAAAGGTCTCGGTATTTTCAGATAAGATCATCTTTAACTCCCTGTCACAGCTCCGGCAATTTTATCCGGAATGCAGCGACGTTACCTGTGGGATCAGAATCAACCCCGGTGTGAGCTACAGCCATTTTGACCTGGCAGATCCTGCCCGTACCTTTTCCCGGCTCGGGGTCACATCCACAACGGATATAGAAGCGGCCATGCCCATGGTTTCGGGCGCGATGATTCACTTTAACTGTGAAAATGAGGACGTGACGGCGTTTGAACAGCTGCTTGCCGGTATCAGCCATAAATACGGGATGTTTTTGCAACAATTTGACTGGATAAGCCTGGGAGGCGGCATCTCTTATACCGAAGACCATTTCGACACCCTACGCTTTGCGCAAATCATAAAAGCCTTTTCACAGAAATTCGGCTTGCAGGTCTATCTGGAACCGGGAGAAGCAGCCGTTACCCATACAACCACCCTTGTAACAACCGTGCTGGATATCGTTGAAAACACAAAAAAAATCGCCATTGTGGATGCCTCCATTGAAGCGCATATGCTGGATCTGCTTGTATACAGGGAATCGGCCGGTTTTGAAGGAACAGTTGTCCGGGGAAGCTTTCCATATCAAATAGCAGGAAGCTCCTGTCTTGCCGCCGATATTTTCGGAGAGGCTTGTTTTCAAAACGAACTTCAGATCGGTGATACCATCATGATTAAAGATGCCGCCGGTTATACCATGGTGAAGAAAAATTGGTTTAACGGTTTAAAAATGCCGTCAGTGGCGATCATGCGTCCTGACGGACACATTGACGTATTACAGGAATCTTCGTATACGGATTATAAAAGAAGCCTATCAACTGAATTAAGGACTTAACAGTGCTTTATGGCATACGTTTTATTTAGGTGGGGGTGAGAAACACTCGCTTGGTTAAAGAAAGGAAATAATGATGAGAAAAAACGTGATGATTATCGGTGCCGGGGGCGTGGCAAATGTTGCCGCTCATAAATGCGCACAAAATAATGATGTTCTTGGCAATATTGTCATTGCCTCAAGAACGCTGTCCAAATGTAAAAAAATTATCGACAGTATTGAGCGCAAGGGCAGCAAAAAGAGTAATGAATATTCCATAACAGCCTATCAAATAGATGCCATGGATATTCCTGCCACGGAAAAACTGATTAAAGAGACAGACACCTCGATTGTCATCAACGTGGGTACGGCGTTTATAAATATGAGTGTCCTTACGGCCTGTATCCATACAGGCGCAGCCTATATGGACACAGCCATTCATGAAGAGCCGGATAAAATATGTGAAACACCCCCCTGGTACGCCAATTACGAATGGAAACGTCGTGAAGCGTGCCGTGAAAAAGGCATCACAGCCATTCTCGGTGCAGGCTTTGATCCGGGCGTTGTGAACGCCTATGCCGCCTATGCCGACAGATATATTTTCGATGCCATTGATACCATTGACATCATGGATGTGAATGCCGGAAATCACGGAAAATACTTTGCCACCAATTTTGATCCTGAGA
>NZ_DDYV01000094.1:1816-8502 GCF_002348205.1 Desulfobacter sp. UBA2225
GGATGGGTTTCAGTGATCACTATATAAATGTATTTACCGTGCTCAAGAACATCGGTCTGCTTTCAGAACAACCGGTCACTACGGCGGAAGGTCTGGATGTGATCCCTTTGAAAGTGGTGAAGGCATGTCTGCCGGACCCGGTGTCACTTGCCGCGCAATACACCGGCAAAACATGCATTGGCGATCTCGTAACAGGGCGTGTCCATGGCGAAAAAAAAGAGGTGCTCCTTTATAACATCTGTGACCATGAAGCCTGTTATAAAGAAGTCGAAAGCCAGGCCATTGCCTATACGGCAGGCGTTCCGCCTGCGGCGGCAGCCATGCTCATTGCCCAGGGCGTTTGGGATTGTAAAGAGATGAAAAATATTGAGGAATTAGACCCTGCACCGTTTTTGAAAACACTCAACCAAATCGGCCTGCCCACCGGAATCATCAAAGACGGGGAGGATCAACCGCTCTCCTTGTAAGAACCAGGGACTGACCTGATCTCAACCAAAGAAAAGGGCTTGGACGGCAACCAAGAGAGTCCAAGCCCCTGTGAGAATGAATCACTCTCATCCCTTTTCCTGGGGGAATTTTATTTTCTTGTCACCTTTTTTCAAAATCGCCTCTATTGCTTGAGAAGACAGAGGCCGGCTGAACAGAAAACCCTGGGCTTCCGTGCATCCTTTGTTCACCAAAAAATCAAGCTGCCGGTCATTGTCTATACCTTCGGCAATGACCCTGATATCCATGCCTTTGGCCATTGACACAATGGGTTCAATAATGGACTGATCATTTATTCCGGACTCTATCCCCAATAAAAAAGATCGGTCAATTTTAAGACAATCGATGGGCATATCCCTAAGGCGGCTGAGACTGGAGTACCCGGTACCAAAATCATCCACTGACACACCAACACGCTTATCGTGAATGGCTTCGAGAATATGGGAAACTTTACCCATATCCTGGGCAAAAAGACTTTCGGTGATTTCGATCTCGAGACAGTTGATCGGCATGCTGGTCTCTTCAAGAATTTTTTCCACCATAGTCAGGAAATCAGGATGGGTAAACTGCTTAACCGATACATTGACGGCAATCCGTTTGATTGATTCACAACCCGCTTTTGATCCATCTGCACACCTGTGTACAGGCGGTCCGCAGCACCCCTTCGCCTATGGGAATAATCAGACCGCACGCTTCGGCAATGGGAATAAACTCCACAGGCGAGACGCTGCCAAGCACATGATTGTCCCAGCGCAGCAAGGCCTCCATACCGATCAGTTCACCTCAGCAGAACCTGGGCCGCACTGACAACGCTGGAATAATCCTCATTGACTGCCGCACTTGCAGCGACATCATGCAGGGAGACGGCCAAACTGTTGGCTTTGGACGCCAGGGTATTGACAAAAATCTCCTTTTGTCCGTGGACGGTAATCATCATGAAAACAAACAGGGGGAACGACGGCCAAGATCCATCCCAGCAACGTGGTCCTCATAAAAATGGTCATGTACCAGTTCTTTTTCTTTCCGGAAGGTGCTGTTTTGTTCTCAATGGGGGTCAATTGTCTGCTCCTTTGGCTTTCCCGAATTCTGCTCCCCCGAAAGGTTATGATCCTTTCATCTCAATTTTTACAGGATTACTGAATCTGTTTTAACACCTCCGTGCCGACGATCAGCTCCAGACGAGAGAGCAGGGCTACATGTTCATATCTTGCTTTGTAATGCTGGGCCGCCATCATGGCCTCCATTAACTGGGCCTGGATAACATCGTCGGTTTGCACCAGTTCGCTCTGGTAAGCCCGTACGTTAAGTTCCCGGTTTTCCGTGGCGGCGGTCAAGGCGCTCCCCGACGCATCACAGGATTTTTGGGCCGCCCCAAGGGAGAGAATAATATCCCGTGTCTGGAGACCGATGCCCTCCTTGAGCAGCAGTTGTTCCTCTTTAATCTTGGCAATGGCGGCCCGTGCAGCAGCGATTTTGTTCTTTGTAAGCATGCCGTTAAAGAGGGGAATTTCTACACCTATACCGAAGGTCCATCCCTCTTCGTTGTCAGGGGTGTNNGGCAAGCTTTGGATGATACCCGCTTTGGGCGGTTTTTAATCCGCCCTCTGCCGCCTTGAGCCCGGCCTCCACCTTGGCCCAGTCCGGATTAAATGCAAAGGCCTTGTCCACGATTTCGCCCGTATCAATCTCAAATGGAGAAAAGGGAATTTTTGCATCTTCAGGATCAACGCTTTTATCCCAGGAGAGCCCCATGGTATTGGATAGGGCGGCCCGGGCCATTAACTTGTTTTTCTCAAGCAGGGCGACCATGGACGTTAAGGTATCCACCATAACCTTATTGTTGAGCCAGTCCGTTTTTTCACCCTGCCCGAACCCTCTTTATACATGGTTTCGGTCAGGTTCAAGGTCGCGTTCATTCGAGACAGGGTGTCAAGGCCTACCTGGTGAAGCTTTTTAGCCAGCACGGCCCCCCAGTAAAATCGCTTGACGCTGTCAATGATTTCAAGATCCGTTCGCCGGACATCCTGTTTCATCATCTCCACAAGACCTTGTGTCTGTTCTAAGTACCCTTTGCGCATTCCCCCGTCATATAAGAGCCAGGTCGCTTCAATGATGGCGGTATAACTTTTCTCATTTAAGATCTCTATTTTCTGCTCCGGCGTGACGATGGAGATCCCCCCCATTTCTGCCGGAAGGGCCATGGTCGTTGCCGGATAGTCAAAATTGACCGTCTCGTCCATCCGCGAATACCCACCTTGTGCCGTAACCTGGGGCCAGTATCCGGCAAGGGCCTGCCTGTGCTGGGCCTGGGTCATCTCAAGGGCGAACTTGGAGGCCGGCCGGCGATGATTATTCTCGAAAGCTTGTTCCAGACATGCTTCCAATCCGGTTTTTTGTATGTCGCCGTTTGTGGGGACATCCCGGCTTTGGGCCGGACCGGCGACCAGGGTTAACAGAAAAAAATTTATTTTACCTAAAAGGCTCAAGTTCCTTTAATTAAGTTTAAATCAGGAATCAGACTAAAAAATCCCGTGCCTTTCCGCGAACGATTTAACTTTTTTTGATTAATTTTTTGATTAATCGGCAGAGTATACCGTAAATACTTTAATCAGGCCAATGAAATTTTCAACCTGCGAAACCCGAATAGGCTGCACTTTCATTTGAATTCATGCAAATTTCCTGCTACAAAAAATGATACCCTTTCCGTTTCCTTTAAACAAAACAACATACAATGGGTTATATGCAAATAAAGGACAGGAATGTGGCAATCTTAAAAAAAAGAAAGGAACTAACCATGGAGATTCACATCAAGTATTGCTCGGTCTGAAATTACCAGCCAAGGGCTGCCGGTCTGGCAGACGCAATTGAACAGGAGACAGGAATTGTTCCCACCCTTGAACCCGGCAGCGGTGGTGTTTATGATATCAGTGCTGACGGCGTACTTTTATATTCAAAGCACCAGACAGGATGTTTTCCGGATAACCGGGAAATTCTTGTCAAAATCCGTCAATTTAAAGAGGAGCGGGAATAAATTATCGCCGTTGGGCGTAGATCATAGCTGTTAGCTATGATCTGTGAAAGGACAGGCCCGGTGGGGAATTTACTCCGCGTCCGGTCCCTGCTCATTCTGTTTGAATTTTTAAAAGATCGCCCAGCAGATCCGTTGCCCCGGCACCTGAAATACGTCACAAAGGATAAAGAAAATCGCATCAGGATATCGTTGAGTGCATCCGGGATATAGTCAAATCTCCCAGTCTTGATTTCATAACATTGGCCGTTTGTATCATACCTGGCAGAGGAAAAATGCTAAAGCAAAAACTTATATCCCACACCTAAAGAAATGGGTTTTACGGCCTAAAGGCCAAGAGTATAAAGAAAGACCTCAATAGACTTTCCCAGGCCCCGGGGGGCCTGGGAAAACCAGCCGGTCATCAGGTTCAAAAACAGCTAATCGAAAATATTCGGACTAAATCATCAGACTCCACAATACGCCTGCGGCAATAGCCGAGCCGATAACGCCGGAAACATTAGGGGCCATCGCGTGCATGAGCAGAAAATTTGAAGGATCTTCCCGCTGTCCCATAATATGTACCACCCGGGCCGAATCCGGTACCGCCGAAACACCGGCAGCACCCAGCAGGGGATTGATCTTATTTTTTAAAAACAGGTTCATAAACTTGGCAAATAACACTCCGCTGCCGGTTGCAACGGCAAAAGAAACCGCGCCCAGGACAAAAATTTTCACGGAGCTCTGGGTAAGAAAGACATCTCCCTGGGTAGACGCGCCTACGGTAATGCCCAGAAGGATGGTCGCAATATCAATCAATGCCGTGCGTGCCGTAACAGCCAGGCGCTCTGTAACCACAGCCTCTTTAAGGAGATTGCCAAAGCACAGCATGCCCAAAAGCGGCAGTGCTGCAGGTGCCAGAAAACAGCAGAGCAAAAAGGATATAACCGGGAATATAATTTTTTCGCGCTTGGTGACGTGACGCGGATCTTCCATGCGGATGAGCCGTTCCTTGCGCGTGGTTAAAAGTTTCATGATGGGCGGCTGGATTACCGGCACAAGGGCCATGTAACTGTAAGCTGCAACGGCAATGGGGCCGATAAGCTCGGGGGCGAGCTTGGCGGTGAGAAAAATGGCCGTAGGGCCGTCTGCCCCGCCGATGATCCCTATGGCTGCGGCCTCCTTGGGCAAAAAACCCAAAGCCAGTGCACCCAGAAAAGTGATAAAGATGCCTGCCTGGGCCGCAGCGCCCAAAAGCATAAGCACCGGCCTTGCCAGAAGCGTTGAAAAATCGGTCATGGCACCGATGCCAAGAAATATCAAAGGCGGATAAATGCCCTGGGTTACGCCAAAATACAGGTAGTGCAAAACAGAATTATTTTCATAAATGCCAAGGCCCAGCCCCTTGAAAATAGGAATGTTTCCCACAAGCATGCCAAATCCGATGGGCACCAGCAGTAACGGTTCATAATCCTTGGCAATGCCCAGAAATATAAAAATCATGCCGACAATGATCATGATAATGTTTCGGTAGTCGCACAGATAAAACCCGGTGTTTTGAAAAAATTCTAAAAATAAAGTATCCATTGCTTTTTGTTTCTTTCAATTTCCCATAGTCATCAGGTTAATTAAATTATTGCCCTTCGGGCGGACTGTTGAATGTTAGCTGCTAGGAAATGGTACGGATGAATATATCCTCATCCCATCTGAAATACCCCTGTTCATCGGCACACAGAATGCCGGATTTAATCAGGAGATTTATGTTGGCATGGGGAGCTTGAAGTCCGCAAATCTCGGCCATACGCAAAAGTTTTGGCAAAGAAATCACATCATCCATGTTCTGAGTCAAAAGGTTATACTGCCGGCATACCTGTTTTTGAGCCTCAGTGAGAACCAGGACCTTTTTAGGGGGATCTGACTTGGCGGCAGATTCAGATTTGGCGGCAAATATTTTTTTTATTTTCCCAGGATCATCATACAGTGCCACAAGTTTATAAAGCTGTGAAATCAGGGCAGACAGGACCACAAGCCCTGTGAACACAATGCTGATACCCACAACTGAAATTGCCCACCCGTTGTGGGCGTTTATCGCCTCAAGTCCATAAAGAACGCCGACAGCGTTAACTCCATTCAAGACACACCTCTTTTTTTTATTTTTTTTATTAATTCTTAGGCAACGCCTGTTTCGGCAGGATTTAAACAGAAAGGCGCTTTTTCCGCAAAGAACTGCTGCCATCCATTCATAATGGTCTCCGCCACCTGGGTATCATGGCTCGTCAGATCAAGGATATCCCGGCAGGGCACAACCCAGACAGCCCCTTTTTCCAGCACCGTAATCGTGGCAGTATTTGTACCGTTCAGGCTCACCATTGACAGGCCGGCAAAATCCCCGGGCCTGTTGAGCACCACAGCCCTGCCCTCTTCCATCGCCACAAGCAGGGTGCCTTCTTCCAGAAGAAAGAAAAACTGCGTGCTATGACCAGCCTGGGCCAAAACGTCACCAGGCAGAATAACCCGCCTTGAAAACAGCGGTACAAGCGCCTCAATATCCCGGGCATCAAGCCCACTAAAAATAATAGATTTTGATAAGCATGCTGCAGAACTGTCCATACGCCTCCTTAAATTATCATTTGGAGTTTGAAGCGAGCTTCCTTTGAGAGAGTATTCAAGCATATTTTACAAATTCTGTCGAGCGCAAAAGGACCTGATTCAGGCCAATCACGTGTAAAAAATATGTAAAAACAGGGCGGTTCGGTACATGTCAACAGGTTGCCAATCCGCTCAGCACTCCCAAAAACACCGACGAATGGGGCAGTGCTAATCGGCACATCTTTATTTTAACTATATTGTAACTATTTGAACCTGAAGATGCCATATAAATTAGAGTACTATCAATATTAAATTATCATTAAAAATTTCTTTTTATAAAATAAAGCTTATTATTTAAATTGTTTATACTAATAATCACATTTTATATATTTGACAAAATACATTGAATACAATATATTATCCATAAATAAAAGAGAAACTTAAATACAGCGTAATTCTTTTACGCAGAAAGAAGAACTATCTATGGATCAAATCATCATTAAAAATATATTTAAAATATTCGGTCCGGATCCCCAAAAAGCAAAATTCCTTATTGATCAGGGTTTAACAAAAGAGGTGCTCACCCGCTATTACTTTGATTATG
>NZ_DDYV01000061.1:0-10652 GCF_002348205.1 Desulfobacter sp. UBA2225
AGAACCTTGTACAGATTGACCAGGTTGCTGAGCCAGGCCAGGCAGATGGTTATGGTACCCTGTTCCGAGGCAAAAAGGGTCCGCTGGGAATCCAGGACCGAAAGGAAATTATTCACGCCTGAAATTGATCTGGGGCGAAGGTATTGTACATCCATGACATTTAAACCATCCATAGCGTTTAGGGCCAAGGCCAAAGCCGGGGAGGCAATGGTGGAGGCTTTTTTTAAAAAAAACGGAAAGCAGCTGGGTGTGAATCTTCATACCCATCAAGGACCGCCACGTATTTCGTGGGCCAAAATAGGATCGGACAAAAAAGAGACGTTGGTTCTGATTCATGGGTTTGGAGACAGAAAAGAAAGTTTTTATTTTATTTCAGAAGTTTTAAAAGAAAAGCTAAATCTCATCATCCCGGATTTGCCTGGATTTGGAAATTCCGGTATGGACCCGCAACTTGTTTATAGTCTGGATAATTATACGGATTGGTTCGGGCGGTTTATTGAACAAACCGGACTGGACTCTTTCCATCTTGCCGGTTGTTCCATGGGGGGTGCCATTGCCGTAAAGCTTGCGGCCCAATTCCCTTCCAAAGTCAAATCCTTGTCTTTGGTGGACCCGGCCGGTTTTTACCTGCCCGGCAAACACTCTGTTTACGATGAGGCGCTGGCCGGATCCAATATTTTTCATATAAATTCTCCCGGGGATTTCGAAACCTTACAATCCAGAATTTTTAGAAAAAGCCCGCCGCTTCCTGCTTGTGTCAGGGAGTATATGATTTTGAAGGCCATAGGGGACCGGCAGTGGTTTGCCAAAATATTTGATGAACTGATGGATATGGAGTCAATAAAGTCCGGCAAAATATCCCTGGAACAGCCCTCGTTAAACCATCTTTGCAAAGATATGACCATGCCTGTCATGCTGTTTTGGGGGCGCCATGATTCTCTTTTGCCGTGGGAAACAGCGCCGTTTGTAAATGAGTTGTTTCCCCGTTCACAGGTTCATATCTTTGATGAATATGGCCACGCCCCCCATTTAGAAGGCCCCCGCAAACTGGCCGAGCGCATGCTCGATTTCATCAGGGATGAAAAAATATGACCGCGCCTGACAGGTGCCCCAAAGAATATCCTGTCCGTCCGGCCCTTGCCGTGGGCGCGGTTGTATTCAAAGACAACAGGGTGTTGCTGGTCAAACGGGGTAACCCTCCGGCCAGAGGCGTCTGGGCAATACCCGGCGGCAGTGTGGAATTGGGAGAATCCCTTCAAAAAGCGGCTGAAAGGGAAGTTTTAGAGGAAACCGGCATTGTCATCAAGGCCGGGGAACCCGTATTGTCATTTGAATCCATTCACAGGGATGACAATGATCGGGTCAGGTTTCATTATTATATTGTGGATCTTGCAGCCACTTATATCAGTGGAGAGCCCTCTCCCGGAGATGATGCCCTGGATGCCGGGTGGATCTCCGGAGAAGCGCTTGGTCGTCTTAACGTCAATCCCATCACCCTTAAACTTCTTCGCCAAACCTTCAACTTCGGATAACCGCCATGGGCTGACCTGGTCTATTACCCCCCCCCAGGCTCAACCCATAACAAAACATGAACGTCTTATGGTTCCCAAAGGGAGAGCAGTTCGGGTAAAAATTTACCCCCGGGTCCGTCAAGGACAATTCCCCGGTCGTGCCGGGCGGCAAACTGCCTGAAGGGATTATCGCTGGGGTTGATGTCCACAATGACCGCTTCAGGATTTCGGGCCACCATCATGCCGATCTGCATGGGAAGGTTGGTGGCGCCCGCCGTGCCCACCACCAGGAGAAGATCTGTGGATGTGGCCCATCCCATGGCGGATTCGGCCTTGTACCAGGTTTCGTTGTAACATTCATCAAACCACAGGATATGGGGCCGGGCAAGGCTGCCGCACCTGGCGCAGGTCAGCAGTTTTTTTTCTTCCTCAGTAACCGGCTGGTCTTTTTTCTTATCTGCGATGCCCTCTGGGAATTCAAAAAGCCTTGGGGTGCATTCTCCTGCACATCGTGTATAATTAATGTTCCCGTGGATCTGAAAGGTTCGTTCAAGGCTGTTGCCGGCCCGTAAATGAAGACCGTCCACATTCTGGGTGATCAGACAGAACCTGTCTTTGAAAAGTTCTTCCATCCGGGCAATGGCGTGATGGCCTGAATTGGGTTCTGCATTTTTACACACGGTATGCCGGTAAAGGTACCAGGCCCAGACGTCCCAAGGGTTTTGGGTAAACATGCTGTGGGTGGCCATCTGTTCGGGCCGGTACTCTCTGGACCCCACAGTCCAGTACCCTTCAGGCCCCCGGAATGTCGGGATGCCGCTTTCAGCTGAAATTCCGGCCCCGGTTAAAACGGTGATCCGTTTGTTGTTATCCTTAAACGGCTCAAGCAGCTTGGCTGTGTCCATCTTCCTGCCTCCTTGTTTGTGTCAATTGATAAGTGTGATGCAAATACCTTTCTATTTATCAATAAAATCTGATCAATAAAATCTGATCAGGTCTCGGATTGTAGATCATCCCGGATTTTCATTAATAGCTTACCCGTGACATTGGAGCCGATACCCCAGAAACTGTCCGCTGCCGAATGATCATATAGTGTTCCTTTACTGCGTTTAAGTATTTCAGCCAATTCAGGATGTTGATCAAATCGGGCACGTATGGCGCGCTCCATGACATCAATCTTTATCTCTTCCCAGTCATCCCGAATTTTAAACTCCCGGGTTTGCCCAATGGCGGCACACCGAAATGGATTTTGACACGCTTTGATTTTTTTAATGATCGCTTCGTCAGTAAATTTTGACGCTTGATAGAATTGTTCGGCAGAGTGCCAGGTAAATGAGTCAAGCGTAATAGGAATGGCAGCCAAATTCGAATATAGATCTTCTTCAATCATTTTTTTTATTTTATCCTAATTTGTACTTGTACTATGCATTCTCAGGTCTGAATGGATAACAATACGGTCCCTGCCCGTGCTTTTCGCATGGTACATGGCTTCATCGGCCCGGGTGATGACCTGATTTCCGGTTTCGTTAAGTTTATACTGGGCAATCCCCATGGATGCCTTGATCTGGCCGATGCGCTTGCCGGACTCCTTGATGCCCCACTCTTTTTTACATAGAATGTTTCTGATTTTTTCAGAAACCACATACGCGCCTTCAACAGTTGTCTCCGGCAGAAGAATCACAAACTCTTCTCCACCATACCGAGCAGCCAGGTCATTGCGGCGTACCTGGCTGGAAAGTATCGCGGCAAAACCTTTAAGAAGGCTGTCCCCCACAAGGTGGCCAAAGGTATCATTCACGGCTTTGAAATGGTCGATGTCCAGCATGATAACCGAAAAAGGCGCGTTGTTCTGGCGAGCACGGATGCGTTCAATTTCCAGTCTTCTTTCAAGTCCTCTGCGGTTGGTCAGTCCGGTCAGGGCGTCTGTCCTGGCTTCCTTTTGGGAGATTTCAAGCTCTTTGTGAAGCTGCTTTAAGTCCTCGGAAGAGACCTTCATCCGGGTTTGCAGGCGTGACCCGGACTGGATAATGGCTTTGGTGGTGTCCAGCATCTCGTCTATGATATTTTTTACGTCGTCAAAATCGTGGATGCCCTTCATCTGATCTGCCAGCTTATCAAGGGCCTGACCATGGGCCGAGAGATCACCTTCCGTTTCCAGCACATGACTGGTTATCTCCCGCAGCATCAGATTAAGTTTGGTCAAAAGACGTGAAATAACCATCCGGTCCCCGTCGGATATGAACTTCTGGTAAAGGGCTTCAACATGATTGCTGCTCAAAGGCAGTTTGTTTTCAAGCATCTGGTTAATGGCTTGTATCAGCTTGGGGTTTTTCCCGGAAGCGTACTCGTACCAAACCGTATAATTCACGGGGGTTGCGGATAGGTTGTGTTTTGCTAAAAAGCCGAGGGTAAGTCTTAAAAATTCTCCGGCCTGGGGGGGAGATTCGCTGTAGTTCATATCCCTTCTAATTCCTTTTATTGGGGTATGGAAGGCGCGTTTATGTGGTAAAGTTTAGATCTTGCCGACAGCATGATTATATAGAATAATGTTCCGGAAAAGCAACAAATTACATAACAAATTTATATGATGATCGTCACGTTTAACCCATATCAAATTTTTCCCAGCTGGCCGCATCCGGCACTGACGGACCTGCCTTTGCTCCATCTTTTGATTACAAAAACCCCTTTGTCGGTGAGCGTTTGGGAAAAGTCATGCATCTGTTCATCACTGGGGCTTTCATGGTCAAAACCGGCTACGGGGTTGTAGGGAATCAGATTCAGGCGCACGGGCAACGGGTGGATGAACCGGGCCAGCGCCTGGGCATGCTCCCTTGAGTCGTTTACCCCTTTGATCAGGATATATTCAAAAAGAAAGACGCCCCTTGGGGGCAGGGGGTACGCGTCAAGGCTTTTTTTCAGTGCAGCAAGGGGCCAGTGCCGATTCACCGGCATCAGGGCTGACCGGGTGGCATCATCGGGCCCGTTTATTGAGACTGCCAGGCGGATATTGGGCAGATTCATCAGTGCCAGGCGCTCAATCCCCGGCACCACGCCGCAGGTGGAGATGGTCATGTGGCGCAGGGCAATATCGCATCCTTTCTGGCTGTTGAGAACCCTGACAGCTGTCATGACCGCATCAAAATTGTCAAATGGCTCTCCCATGCCCATAAAAACAAGATTTTTTATATCATGGCCAAGGAGATGCCGGGCATTAAACACCTGGCCCACAATTTCGGATGTTGTCAGGCTGCGTTTAAATCCCATGCGGGCAGTCTGGCAGAATTTGCATCCCATTTTACATCCCACCTGGCTGGAGACGCAAAGGGTATTGTGCCGAGTCATGGGGATGATCACGGATTCAATGGCCAGTCCGTCGGACAGGCGGGTAATGAATTTAATCAGACCCTCTTCTTCAATGGTTTTTTCCACCCGGCCGGGTAAAAGGCGGATTCCCTTCTCAAGCGCACTCCACAGCCTGGGAGATCCTTTGAACTCCGGGGCGTGGCCAATCTCCCCCCCCCCTTTTTTAAACACCTCACGATACAGCGCTTCGGCATGAAAAGCTCCTTTGCCGTATTGTACCTGCATGACATTGACAAGTTTATCCAAGGGCAGGCCAAGGATATCTATCTTCTCTTCTTTCAGGGAGTTCATGAATTGACAGGTACCATTATAATTAATGCGCATCACTCTGATAAAATGTTTGTATTTGACACATCGGCCTAGATTTACAATATTGATCAGGTTCAATCAATGATGAATTGAAAATAATACCCATACCATAGAGAGGAATGAAATGACGGATTCGCTGGCTATGCTGGCCCTGCTGATCGGCCTGGAACTGGTTCTTGGTATAGACAATATTCTCGTAATCTCCATTCTGGTATCAAAAATTGAAAAAGCGAAGCGGGATTTTGCCAGAATTTTCGGCCTTTCCCTGGCAATGGTGGTACGGATTCTCATGCTCTTTATACTGCTCAAACTGGCGACCCTTACCAATCCAATTATTTCGTCATTTTCGATTCGAGATCTCATATTAATGGCAGGGGGCATGTTCCTGCTTTGGAAAGCAGTATCGGAAATTCATCACACCATTGAAACGGAGGAAGAACACCACGAAGAACATTCAGGAGGCTCTGTTGTTATGACTGCGGTGGTTTCCCAGATCGTTCTGCTGGATATTGTCTTTTCCGTAGATTCGGTGATCACTGCCATAGGCCTTACTGACAAAGTATGGGTAATTATCACCGCTGTGATTGCCTCTTTTGCCGTGCTGCTTTTCTTTGCAAAACCTGTAGGGGAGTTTATCCTCAATCGTCCATCGATTAAAATTCTGGCGCTCTCTTTTCTGATAACCATCGGCATAACCATTTTCATGGAAGGGATGCACAAGCATGTGCCCAAGGCCTATATTTATCTGCCCATGGGATTTGCTCTCTTTGTGGAGGCCCTGCAACTCAGGTATGAGCATAACAAGGTTAAAAAGAACAAAGTCGGCTCCCCTTAAGGGCCATGGAAATATTAAAATCCCCTTTTCCATGGCTGTATTGCTGCTTTCAGCAAATAACCGAAAAGAGGAGGGGGCTTGAATTGTTGGAGCCCAGTGCCCATGGGATGCGCAGAACCTAAATTACCCGAGGTTGAGAACGATTTTAACGGTATCACCGGCTTTCAAATCACTGGCCCGTTTTAGCCTGTTGAGTCGGATTAATTTTTCTACTGATATTCCATTGTATTTTTTAGAAATCTTCCAAAGCGTATCGCCGGGCAGGACTTTGTAGTAAATAACAGTTTTCTCGGCGGGTCGAGGCTTTAAGGTATAAATTGCGCCGGAATTTTTATGTATGCGCAATTTCTGACCCGGATGGATCTCACTTCCTCGAAGGCCGTTCCAACTTTTCAATTGTTCAACCGAACATCCATGCTGTTTTGCGATACCATAGAGGGTATCTCCCTTTCCTACCCGATGGCGAGTCTCTGCGTCGGGAGCAGAATGGGTCTCTTTGGGTTTGATGGCTATGGCTGAGCTGGTTTTGGGATGGAGAGATCCCATGCCTAAAGCGATATAGGATTGGGAAAGTATACTGCCGACAAATCGATTTCTCGCGACCCTGCACGCAACACCCAACGCAATGGCGATCATCCGTCGGCCGTTTTTTTCCGAAGTGGCAGCCAGGCAAAATTTCGCATTATTGGTGAATCCTGTTTTTAATCCGTCCACCTCTTCATAGGTTACCACAAGTGGGTTATGATTTCTCAGCCGTATGCGTTTTCCACCTTGCGAGATCACGGATTCACCCATGCGGGTGATTTGCAGCAACTTATCATATTTGAGCATTTCCCTGCAAAGCAGAAGAAGATCCGAAGGACTGGAATAATTGTCATTATAACTCTTCCGAGCGGGCATGCCCGTGGCGTTGGAAAAACCCGTTGACGCCATGCCCAGTTGTTTCGCGCGCCGGTTCATGCGATACACGAAATTTTTTTCAGTACCCCCCAAATACTGGGATAAAAGATATGTCGCATCATTGCCCGAGGATATAAGGGCTGCTTTCATTAGGTCCTCCACGCAAAGAGAGCGGCCTGATTTCAGCCCGACCATGGAGCCTCCCACACGGGTCGCTTCCGGGGTGACCCGAATGGGCGTATCCCAGGATATTTTCCCGGCACGAATATCTTCAAAGACCAACAGCCCCACCATCATTTTGGTCAGGGATGCAATGGGATACGTGTGATGCATATTCTTATTCCATACAACGGTGTCTGTAGAAAGATCGTACAAAAGTCCGGCCCGGACCGCCTGGTCGTTAATTCGAACCCTCGGGGGGAGTAAAGCTGATTTAGATTGTGCGGCGGAAGCGGCATGTCCTTGAAATAAAAGTAATATAAATGTAAAGAAAAGAATATAAGACCGTTTCAAATTGTGTGGTTTTTCTGTTTGCGGCATTATCACAAGATATTTAAGGTAAATAAAGAAGGGCCTTTTTATTTGACAAAATATAGGCGGATCAATCTTTCGTGTCAAGTCTTAAGCCGAACGCGGCATGCAAAATATCGACACCCATAGCTTACTAAAAATTTAAGCTTTTTACCATAGAAGAGTACAACGAGTTGATCTGGGCCAACCCTCAAGCCGGGTATGTTTATGACAATCGTTGACGGGCTGATTTTTTACATGCCCTTGCCCTGCTCAAGCGGTTGATACATTGAATTTTTGAATCATACCTGATAAATATAATGGCTTAAATTTTTAAGGGGATACACAATGCACTACGAAGGTATGATAATCAGGCCGCCCAGCGAGGCGAACAGCATACTGCTCCAGGTTACGCTGGGCTGTTCCCATAATAAATGTACCTTTTGCGGGACCTATCGGGAAAAACGGTTCAACATCAAAAAAGATGACGTGATCTTTGGCGACATCGAATTTGCAAGGAAGCACTGCCGTCGGCAGAACCGCTTGTTTCTATGTGATGGGGATGCTTTGATCCTTCCTATGAAACGCCTGGTTCCCATCCTTGAAAGGATCCGGGACCGGCTGCCCTGGGTGGAGCGGGTGGGCGTCTATGCCAACACCAAAAGCATCAATATGAAAACCGATGAAGAGCTGGCCCTGCTTCACAACCTTGGACTAAATATTGCCTACATGGGCCTTGAATCCGGTGACAACAAAGTGCTTGAGGCCATCCGTAAGGGTGCGGATGCGGATAAAATGATCGCCATGGGAAAAAAATTAAAAAAGGCCGGCATTAAGGTTTCGGTCACGGTGCTGCTTGGGCTTGGTGGCCCCAAAGGTTCTTTGGACCATGCCCGGGAGACCGGCAGGGTGCTTACGGCCATGGACCCTGACTTTGTCGGTGCTTTAAGCCTGATGCTCATCCCCGGCACAGAACTGCATGACCAGTATGTCAAAGGAGACTTTCAGCTGCTCGGGCCGGATGAGATGCTCACCGAGCTTGGGGCCATGATTTCTGCCACCAACCTGACAGACGGCCTTTTCCACGCCAATCATGCATCCAATTATTTACCCATACGGGCGCATTTGCCCCGGGATAAAGAAAAAACCCTTGAACTTATATCCCAGGCCCTGGACGGCAAAGTTCCGTTAAAACCCGAATATATGAGAGCTTTATAATTTTTAAATTTTTTACAGGAGAACTATCCATGGCTGATGCCGAAAACAACAATCAAGACCAGCTAACCGTCAACACCATCCGCGCTCTGTGCATGGACATGGTCCAGAAAGCCAATTCCGGGCATCCCGGTGCCCCCATGGGCCTGGCACCTGCCGCTTATGTGGTTTTCAAACACTTTTTAAAACAGAACCCGGCCAATCCATCCTGGGTAGATCGGGATCGTTTTGTTCTGTCCGGCGGGCATGCCTCCTCATTGTTGTACGCTCTTTTATATCTGTTTGGCTACGGGTTAACCCTGGATGACTTAAAAAATTTCAGACAGTGGGGCTCCAAAACTCCGGGACATCCCGAGTACGGAGAGACTCCGGGTGTGGAAACCACCACCGGTCCCCTTGGACAGGGCGTGGCCAATGCCGTGGGCATGGCCATTGCCGAACGCCATATGGCGGACCGGTTCAACAAGGATGACCAGTATGTGATTGATCATTACACCTATGCCATCTGCGGCGACGGGGATCTTATGGAAGGGGTGGCGCTTGAAGCCGTTTCCCTGGCAGGGCATCTGGGGCTTGGCCGTTTGATCCTCATTTATGACGACAATCAAATCACGATCGAAGGCAAAACCGGCATCGCGTTTACCGAAAACACCCGGGCCAAATTCGAGGCCATGAACTGGCATGTGGTCGAGGTGGCGGACGGCAACGATCTTTCTGCCATTGAAAAGGCAATTCGGTCAGCCAAGGATGCGGTTTCCAAGCCCTCGTTAATAAAAATTCGTACGCATATCGCCTATGGCAGCCCTAGCAAACAGGATTCACCGGATGCCCACGGCTCACCCCTGGGTGAAGAAGAGATCAAAGTGGTGAAAAAATTCTATGGTCTGCCCGAAGATAAGGATTTCTATGTGCCTGATGAAGTTCTGGACAACACACGCAAGGCATTGGCATATGGGGAGGGGTATCAGAAAACCTGGCAGGAGGCGTTCACAAAATTTAAGACCCTCTACCCTGAAAACGCCAATCTGTTTGTGGATGCCATCACAGGGTTTTTAACCAAAGGATGGGACAAGGATATTCCTGTGTTTAAGCCCGAGGACGGACCTGTGGCCACACGGGCTGCTTCAGGTAAGGTGCTCAACGCCATCGCACCGAACCTGCCGGCTTTGATGGGCGGATCTGCCGACCTTGCGCCTTCCAACAAAACCTACATGACCTGTGCCGAGGAATTTCAGAAAGAGTCGTGGGGCGGCAGAAATATTCGCTTCGGCGTGCGGGAGCATGCCATGGGCGCCATTATGAGCGGTATGTACCTGCATGGCGGGGTTCGGCCCTTTGGCGGTACCTTCCTGGTATTTGCCGACTACATGCGGCCGGCCATCCGGGTGGCATCCCTGATGCGGCTGCCCATCATCTATGTGTTTACCCATGACTCCGTGGCCGTGGGCGAAGACGGTCCCACCCACCAGCCGGTCGAGCATGTGGCCAGTCTGCGGATCATTCCCGGACTGACCGTGATCCGCCCGGCCGATGCCGCNNACGGTCCCACCCACCAGCCGGTGGAACATGTGGCTGCGCTGCGGGCGATTCCGGGCCTTACCGTAATCCGGCCGGCAGATGCCAATGAAACGGTTTTTGCCTGGAAAAAGGCTCTGGGCACCCTGAACAGCCCCACGGCCCTGATCCTTTCCCGGCAGAAACTGCCCACCCTGGATCTGTCCAAGTCAGACGGAGATATGATATGGGGCGGATACACCGTAAAAAGTGCGGGCAAAACCCCTGATATGCTGATCATTGCCACGGGCTCGGAGGTTCACATCAGCGTGGCGGCTGCAGATATTTTGGAAAAAGAGCACAATATCAAGGCATCTGTGGTTTCCCTGCTCTCCTGGGAACTGTTTGAACGGGCACCTGTGGCATATAAAGAAAGAATGTTACCTGCCTGCGTTACCAAACGCCTCACCGTTGAGGCCGGTATTTCCATGGGTTGGGAAAAGTATGCCGGCAGC